>JAEWCY010000138.1 GCA_023390395.1 Pseudomonadota bacterium
CCGGAGGCCTCTTCCCTCTCCCCCCTCTCTTCCCCCCTCTTCCTCGCCCTCGCCTATCGCCTGACCGCCCCCACGCCCTGCTCGAAGTCGTCGAGTTCGCGCCGCAGTTCCGGGCAGCGTTTGACGCCGTAACCGTGGCCCAGGCGCAGCCGGCACACGGCCTTGGGAAGCGAAAGGACGAGGTGGACGGTGCAGGGACCGGGGTAGCGGCGCAGGATGTCGGCCAGGGGATCGAGGGGCACGGGCTTTTCCTCGGGGCAGGCCACGATGACTTCCACGGGCTCGTCGCTGCCGCCGATGATCTTGGCCAGGGGATCGATGCGCACGGCCTGGAGCTTGATGAGTTTTTTCCCTTCGCCTTCGGCCTGTTCGGACTGGCCGATCTTGGCCGTAAGGTAGAGCGGCGCGTCGCCGGCCAGGTGTTCCCGGCATTCGGCGTAGCAGTCCGAGAAGACGACGGTCTCGGCCTCGCCGCCGAGGTGGTCTTCGAGCTTGCAGAAGGCCATTTTTTGGCCTTTTTTTGTGATGATCTCCTTGGTGGAGACGCAGATGCAGGCCACCTTGACCTCGACGCCGGGTTCCAGGCCGGCGCACTGGGACAGGGAGGTGGAGCGCATGGCCCGCAGGTCGCGTTCGTAGGCCAGGAGCGGATGGCTGGTGAGGTAGAAGCCCAGGGCCTCCTTTTCGAAGGCCATCATCTCCTCGTGGAGCCATTCGGGCATGTCCGCCTCGGGGCAGGACAGGCCCAGGCCCGACGTGGGCTTGGGCTTTTCCGGCACCAGGGTCATGAGCGACAGACGGCCGTCGTTTTTATCGGCGGCGCGTTTCTGGCCGATGGTCGCGGCCTGGTCCAGGCCGGCCATGAGTCCGGCCCGGGAGCAGCCGAAGCCGTCGCAGGCCCCGCATTTGACGAGGTATTCGATGACGCGCTTGGTGATCTTGCGCATGTTCACGCGGCTGGTGAAGTCCAGAAGCGAGGTGAAGGGGCCGTTTTCCTCGCGTTCGGCCACGATTTCCAGCACGGCGTCGCGGCCGATGTTTTTGACGGCGGCCAGGCCGTAGAGAATCTTGTTGTCCTTGACGGAAAAGTGGGGATGGCCGGCGTTGACGTCCGGGGGCAGCAGCGTGATGTCGTTGTCGCGGCAGGCGGCGATGTATTGCAGGAGTTTTTCCTGGTTTTCCATGTCCGACGTCATGAGCGCCGCCATGAAGGCCACGGGGTAGTGGGCCTTGAGGTAGGCCGTGTGGTAGGAGATGAGCGCGTAGGCGGCGCTGTGGGACTTGTTGAAGCCGTACTCCGCGAACTTCTCCATCAAATCGAAGATTTCGTTGGCTTTCTTCGCGTCGATATTATTTTTGGCGCAGCCGTCCACGAAAAAGCCGCGCTGCTTGGCCATCTCCTCGGCGTTTTTTTTGCCCATGGCCCGGCGCAGCAGGTCGCCCGCGCCGAGCGAAAAGCTGGCCAGCACCTGGGCGATCTTCATGACCTGTTCCTGGTAGACGATGACGCCGTAGGTGGGCTTAAGCGTCTCTTCCAGGTTCGGGTGGGGATAGACGACCGGGTCCTCGCCGTGCTTGCGGCGGATGAACTGCTCGACCATGCCGGACCCGAGCGGCCCGGGGCGGTAGAGGGCGAGCATGGCGATCAGGTCCTCGAAGCAGTTGGGCTTAAGCATCCGCAGGTACTTGCGCATGCCCTGGCTTTCCACCTGGAAGATGCCGTCGGTGTCGCCCTTGGCGAAGAGTTCGTAGGTCTCGGGGTCGGTCAGGGGCAGCGTGTCCAGGTCCGGCGGTTCGACGCCCATTTCCTTGATGATTTTCAGCGCGTCGTCGATGACCGTCATGGTCTTGAGGCCCAGGAAGTCGAACTTGACCAGCCCGGCCTTCTCGACCCGCTTCATGTCCCACTGGGTCACGGTTTCGTTGTTTTTGCCCTTGTAGAGCGGGACGTACTCGGTCATGGCCGTGTCGGAGACGACCACGCCGGCGGCGTGGGTGGAGGCGTGGCGGGCCAGGCCCTCCAGGCGGCGGGAGACGTCGATGAGGCGCGCGATGCGGGGGTCGGTGCGCATGAGCGCCTTGAGTTCGGGCTCGCGCTCCAGCGCCTTGTCGATGGTCATCTTGAGTTCTTCGGGGATGAGCTTGGCGATGCGGTCGGTTTCGCCGAAGGTCATGCCGAGCGCCCGGCCGACGTCGCGCACCACGGCCTTGGCCTTCATGGTGCCGAAGGTGGTGATCTGGGCCACCGCGTCCTCGCCGTAGTGGTCGGTCACATAGCGGATGACCTCGTGGCGGCGGCGTTCGCAGAAGTCCACGTCGATATCGGGCATGCTCACGCGCTCGATGTTGAGGAAGCGCTCGAAGAGCAGATCGTAGGGCAGCGGATCGAGGTTGGTGATGCGCAGCGAATAGGCGACCAGCGACCCGGCCGCCGAGCCGCGGCCCGGGCCCACCGGGATGCCGTGGTCCTTGGCCCAGTTGATGAAGTCCTGGACGATGAGGAAGTAGCCCGGGAAGCCCATCTGCTTGATGACGTCGAGCTCGAGCTCCAGGCGGTCCCAGTATTTCTTCTCGTCCACGCCCGGCATCTTGGCCAGGCGGTCCTTGAGACCTCTTCTCGCCATGTCGGCCATGACGTCGTCCAGGGACTTGCCGGGCGGGGCCTTGTAGACCGGAAAATGGTAGTCGCCGAACTTGAGCGAGAGGTCGATGCGCTCGGCGATCTCGCAGGTGTTGGCGATGGCTTGCGGCACGTCCGGGAAGGCGGCGGCCATCTCCTCGGGCGTGCGGTAGTAGAGGTCCTTGGTGGTGAAGCGCATGCGCTTCTCGTCGTCCACGCAGGCGGCGGTCTGGATGCACAGCAGGATGTCGTGGGCTTCGGCGTCGTCGGCGTGCAGGTAGTGGCAGTCGTTGGTGGCGACCAGCGGCAGCTTCAGGTGGTCGGAAAGCTCGACGAGGAAGTTGTTGACCGTGGTCTGCTCGGGGATGCCGTTGGCCTGGATCTCCAGGTAGAAGCGGTCCGGAAACAGCGCCGCGTATTCCCGGGCCATGGCCACGGCCGAGTCCTTGCCCTCCTTGAGGAGCTTCTGGTTGATCTCGCCCTTGAGGCAGGCGGACAGGGCGATGAGTCCCTCGCCGTACTTGCCGAGCAGTTCCTTGTCCACGCGCGGCTTGTAGTGGAAGCCCTCGGTGTGCCCGAGCGTCACGAGCTTGAGCAGGTTGTGGTAGCCGGCCATGTTCTGGGCCAGCAGCACCAGGTGGTAGCGCGGGGACTTGGGCTCGCGGTCGAGGCGGCTGCCCGGGGTGACGTAGACCTCGCAGCCGATGATGGGCTTCACTCCCGCCTTCTTGGCGTAGTCGTAGAAGATCAGCGCGCCGTGGAGGTTGCCGTGGTCGGTGATGGCCGCGGCCGGCGAGCCGAAGGACGCGGCGGTCTTGACGAGGTCGCCGATGCGGATGGCCCCGTCGAGGAGGCTGTATTCGGTGTGGCAGTGCAGATGGACGAAATCGGGCATGGCGCTTCGGTATGGGACGAGGGTTGCGGGCGGGACCGTCCCGCCCGGGCAGTCATAACGCACCCGGCCCCGACTGGGAACGGGGTGGGGATGTTTGGAAAAGCGCGGCGGCGGCCGGGCCGCGCCGGGCCGGAAACGACAATATTCACCAAGGACGCCGAAGCGTTGCGACGTTTTCGCCGCCGCCCGGCTAGTCCCAGCGCTGCACCTCGAGGATGTTGCCCTCGGGGTCGCGCAGGTAGCGGAAGGTCAGCCGGCCCACACCCGGCACGTCGCGCCGGGCCGTTTCGCCCACGGCCTCCCCGCCGGCGGCGACCACGGCCTCGGACAGGGCGTCCACGTCGTCCACCAGGAAGGCGATGTGGGAAAAGCCCGGGGTGTTGGCCTTGACGTCGGGATGGCCGGGCATGGCGTCGTAGGAGAAGATTTCGAGGGTCGGCCCGGTTTCGCCGTGGCCGGGCAGGCGCAGGTGGATGCCGGTGATGCGGGCACGGTCGATGGCCGTGGCGTCGTCGAGCCAGTCGCCGGACAGGTCACGCTCGGGGGGCACGGGTTTGCAGTCGAAGAGGCGCACGTAGAACGAGGCCAGGGCGCGCCAATCGCGGGCGATGAGGTTGGTGTGGACGTAGCGGACGGACATGTAGGCGCTCCTCGGGTTGCGCCGGCGGGTCCACGACGGACGGCCGGCCCTGCGTGACGCCGGCCCATGCTAGCGCGCCGTCCCGGCCACGGCAACACCGCTCCCCCTCCCGAGGCGGCGGCTCCGTTATTTTCGTAACCATGCGCGATCTCCGGCGACTTTCTCTGTGTCGTCCCGCGCGCCGGACAGGCCGGGGCCGTGGGCGGCGTCGTCCCGTCCTTCCCGGATGCCGTTCCCGCCATGGACAGAAAAAAAACGCTCCTGCTCGTCAATCCGCCCGCCAATCCCGACGTGGGCGCGCAGTTGCACCTGGAAAACCTGGGCCTGGGCTATCTGGCCGCCTCGGTGCGCAAGAACCTGGGCGCGACACACCGCGTCCTGCTCTGGGACTGCCCGGTCCTCGGCCAGTCCGTGGACTCCCTCGGCGACGCCCTGCGCGCCGCGCGGCCGGACTACGTGGGCCTGTCCCTGACCACGATGAACGCCCACTTCGGCGTGCAGGCGGCGCGGATCGTCCGGGAGGCGGTTCCCGAGGCCAGGCTCGTCATCGGCGGCATCCTGCCCTCGACCCTGGACAGCGGGGCCCTGGCGGTCTTTTCCCCGGACGCCGTCATCCGGGGCGAGGGCGAGACCCTGCTGTGCCGGGCCCTGACCCGCCTGGACGAGGGCAGAGAGGAAGCCTGCCTGGAGCTGAGCCAGGACGCGCCCGAGGACGTGGACGCCCTGCCCTGGCCGGCCCGCGACATGCTGCCCTGGCAGCTGGCCAGCCACCCCCAGGCGAGCCTGGCCGCCTCGCGCGGCTGCCCCAACCGCTGCGCCTTCTGCAGCATCCCCCGGCCGGCCAACACCAGGCGCTGGCGGCCCCGGAACATCGAGGACGTGGTCGAGGAGATGCGCCGGCTCGCGACGGACCACGGCGTGCGCCACTTCTATTTCGTGGACGACAACTTCCTGATCAACACCACCGCCTCCTACGCCCGGGCCGAGCATTTCGCCCGGCTGGCGCTGACCACCATGCCGCGCATCCGCTTCGGGTTCATGTGCCGGTCCGCGGCCGTCGACAAGCCCATCTTCAAACTCCTCAAAAGAGCCGGCCTCAGCGCGGTCTTCCTCGGCATCGAATCCTTTTCCCAGCCGGTGCTCGACCGCTACCAGAAAAAGGAGTTCGTGGCCGAGCACCTGCGGGCCATCGACATCCTCGGCGGGCTTGGCGTCACCATCAATCCCGGCTTCATCTTCTTCGATCCCTGGACCACCGGCCCCGAGGTCCGGGAAACCCTCCGGGCCATGCGCCACCTCGATTTCCCCTCCCTGGAATCGGTCAATTCCAAGCTGACCTGCTACAAGGGCTCGGCCATCGAGGCCCGCGTCGTGGAGTCCGACGCGGCTCCCCCCCGGCTCGGCATCAAGGAATACGCCTTCGAGGAGCGCGCCACCCAGGAGCTCTTCGACGAATGCGTCCGGCTCTTCTACCGCTCCCTCACCGAGGACCTGGACTACCGGCTCTACCAGCGCTACCGGTTCATCCTCGGCTCCCTGCAGCCCTACCTCGTGGGCACGCCCCACGAAGGGCCGTTTCTGGCGGGATTTTCCGCCTGCAAGGCCCTGTGGCGCGCCGCCGACGACGTGGTCCTCGACTGGCTCGACGCCTTCGCCGGGGGGAGCCGGGAAGCGCCCGAGGTCCTCGGCCGTCGCGTCGAGACCCTGGCCGCCCCCCGCTGGCGGGCCGGCAACAGCCAAGCCGAGGCGCTCATCGCCGCCTCGCGCGAGCGGCTGTTCGGGGACCTGGAAAACGGGACCGCGTCCGACGCGCCGCTTTCCCTGCTGGCCTTCACCCTGCCCCATCCCGGGCTGCGCCTGGACGCCGGCATAAAACGGCTCGCCGCCAGCAGCCCCGACAAGCTCGAAGCCCTGGCCAGGGGCATGGCCTTCCAGCACGGCGACGGCCGGAAGGCCGGCTTCGAAAGCCTGCTCGCCCACGGCGGCGAGGCCGTGGCCAGGCTGTGCTTCGAGGCCGCGCACCCGGGCGGCCAGGCGGCGCTGCTTCCCGCCCTGGAGGCCTTCTGCGCCCGGCGGGGGGAAGCCCTGTCCCCGGAGATCGGCCGCCTCCTGGCCCGGACGCGGGAACTGGCGGCGCGGCCCCTGCACGAACTCGTCTTCGCCGACGCGACGCGGTAACGCCCACGGGCCGCCGCTTTTCCCCTTCCGCTCGGTGCTGGGGCATGTTATCCCTGCAACGACGTTGTCTTCTTTTCATGGCGTAAGGAAGGCCGCACTCCCCTGGCAGAGGTCATGATGCCCGCGAAAGCGCCCGTGACGAAACTCGTGGCCGGCCCGGCGCTCGTCCTGTGCATCATCGCCGCCATGCTCCTGCTTGCCGCCTACGGCATCGTCCTGCCCAACCCCGTGCTGTTCCTTTCCCTGGCCATCGTGCTGTCCTCCTCTCTCGGCGGCACCTTTTCCGGATTGGCCAGCGTGACCGTCACCTTCCTCTTCCTCCTTCTCTACTGGTCGAGGCCGGGACATCTTTTTTCCTACACCCCCGGCGACGTCCACCGCCTCGTCATCTTCGTCGCGACCATGCCCGCCATGGCCCTGCTCGTCGGCGCGCTGGAGAGCAGCAACAGGAAGAGCATCGCCGACCTCAAGGCCAGGACCAAGGCTTTCGCCGCCAGCCAGGAACGGTTGCAACGCGCGGAATTCGTCGCCGGCACGGGGAACTGGGAAGTGGACCTGGCCGACGGCTCGCTTTTCGCCTCGGAAGGAGCCAGGCGCGTTTACGGCCTCGGCGACGGGGACTACAGCCTGGCGGACGTCCAGTCGCTCCCGCTGCCGCGATACCGGCCCGTGTTGGACGCGTCCCTGCGCGACCTCCTGGAGGGACGCGGCGCCTACGACGTGACCTTCAAGCTCCTCCGGTCCACGGACGGCGCCGTGGTGGACATCCACTCCCGCGCCTCCTTCGATCCGGTCGGCCGAAAGATCTTCGGCACCATCCAGGACGTCACGGCCCAGAAAAAGACCGAGGCCGACCTCGTGGCCGCCCGGGAGAAGGCCGAGGCGGCCAACCGGGCCAAGAGCGAATTTTTGGCCAACATGAGCCACGAGATACGCACGCCCCTAAACGGCATCCTGGGCATGCTGCAAACCATCGAGGACACGCCCCTGTCCACGGACCAGCGCCAGCTTCTGGCCATGGCCGAGGACGCCTCCAGGCGGCTGGCCCAACTGCTCAACGACATCCTCGACCTCTCCCGGGTGGAATCGGGCAAGCTGCCCCTGGCCGCCCTGCCATTCGCCCCCCGGGAACTCGCCGCCGCCATCGAGGGACTGTTCCTCGGCGAGGCCCGCAAGAAAGGCATCGCCCTCGAATGCCGCCTGGACGGGGACATGCCGGAGACGCTGCTTGGCGACGAAGCCCGGATCAGGCAGATCCTCTTCAATCTCGTGGGCAACGCCGTCAAGTTCACGGAGCGCGGCGGCGTGACGGTGACCATCGCGCCTCTGCACCGCCGGGAGCGCGCCCTGCGGCTTTTATGCACCGTCTCGGATACGGGCGGCGGCATGCCCGACGCGCTCCTGGGCAACCTGTGCCAGCCGTTCACCCAGGGCCCGCGCCCCGCGCCGGGAAGACCCGCCGGAGCGGGACTCGGGCTTTCCATCGTGCGCAAGCTCTCGACGCTGCTTGGCGGCGAACTCGCCATCGACAGCGAGGAGGGGCGCGGCACGGACGTCTACCTGACGCTGCCCCTTCGCCTGCCCGACCCCGCCCCGGCCCCCCGGCCCTGCCCGCCAGGCGAGGACGGCCCGGCCTGCCGGGACCTGCGCATCCTGCTGGCCGAGGACGACGTCATCAGCGCCATGGCCGGCCGGCGGCTGCTGGAAAAGATGGGGCACGCGGTGACCACGGTCCCCAACGGCCAGGAGGCCGTGGACGCGGTGGCCGGCGGGGATTTCGACCTGGTGCTCATGGACATCCAGATGCCGGTCCTCGACGGCATCGAGGCCACGCGGCGCATCCGGGACAGGGCGCTCCACGGCCCCAAGGCGGACATCCCCATCATCGCCATGACCGCCCACGCCATGGCCGGCGACAAGGGGAACTTCCTGGCCGCGGCCATGGACGACTACCTGCCCAAACCAGTGGACAAATCGAGCCTCGGCGCTACCATCGGCCGCGTCATGGAGACCGCCCGGCGCGGTTTCTGCCCCCTTCCCGCAACCGAGGAGCCCGACGCATGAAAAGCCTCTTCGTCACCCTGTCCCTGTACAACCGCTGGGCCAACGCCCGCCTCCACGCCGCCATGGCCGCGCTTTCGCCCCGGACCCTGGCCGCGCCGAGCGCCGTCAACTTCGGCTCCATCCTGGCCATCGCCAACCATCTGGTGCTGGCCGACCGGCTGTGGCTCAACCGCTTCACCGGACAGGGCGAGCCCGTGCCCACGGTCGACGCCGCGCCCTACCCGGACCCCGCCGCCCTGGCCGCCGCCCGCCTGGCCGAGGAGGAACGCGCCCTGGTCTTTTGCCGCGGCCTCGACCCGGCGCGCCTTGGCGAAACGCTTTCCTACGTCACCACCGAGGGCACGCCCATGGCCTTGCCCCTGGCCCTGTGCCTGTCCCACTTCTTCAACCACCAGACCCACCACCGGGGTCAGATCCACGGCCTGCTCGGGGCCTACGGCGTCAAGGCGGCCGACATCGACCTGCTCGGCTTCGAGCGCGAAACCGCGGCCTACGCCGGCCTGTCCCGCTGACCGGTCGGCCGGGGGAGCGGGCCGCTCCCCCGGCCGGCCCGCCTTGCTCCGCTTCCGGAAACCCTGTACCCAGGCGCCATGCTCACGTTTTTCCTCAAGGGGCTGGCCATCGGCGCGATCATCGCCATGCCCTTCGGCGCGGTCGGCATGCTGTGCCTGCAACGGGCCATCGCCATGGGGCTGCGGGTGGGGCTTTTATCGGGCATGGGCGCGGCCGCGGCCGACGCCTTCTACGGCGCGGTGGCGGCCTTCGGCCTGACCTTCGTCTCGGATTTCCTGGCCGAGAACGCCCGCGTGCTGCAGGCGGCCGGCGGCGCGTTCCTGGTGGCCATGGGGGCGCGGCTGTTGTGGGTCAAAAGCCCGCCCAAGCCGGCCGAGATGCCGCCGCGACGTTACGCCGGGGCGTTCTTGTCCGTGTTCGTGCTCACCCTGACCAATCCCCTGACCGTGGTGGGTTTTCTGGCCATCTTCGCCGGATTCGGCCTGGGGCGGATCGAGGCCAGGGCCGGCGAGGCCTCGGCCGTGGTGGCCGGGGTGTTTTGCGGCTCCATGGTCTGGTGGGCGGCCATCGCCCTGGGGGGGAAGCTTCTGCGGCTGCGCCTGCTGTCCCGCATGCGGGCCATCCGGCGCGCGTGCGGCGCGGCCATCGTCCTTTTCGGGCTGTGGGCGGTCTTTTTCAGCCGGTAGCGGCGTTCGGGAGCACCTGGTCGGCGACGTCCGGCCCCGTCGGCGGGGGGCAGGCCCCGCTTTCGTCGCCGCAGAGCTCCCGGCGGAAAGCCCCGACCCGCCCGGAAATGACCGAGAGCCCGGTGAAGGGAAACGCGGCCATGGCCGCCTTGTAGGGTTCCGGCGCGCCGAGCAGGCGGGTCAGGCGGACGCGGATGGCTTCGGGCGAGAGCGCGTCCCAGGACAGGTGCTCGATGAGCCCCCGGGCGCTCAGGGCCTCGGCCCGGATGCGCTGCTCCAGCCGCGGCGTCTCGCGCGGCACCACCAGGCAGGGCTTGCCCTGGGAGAGGATCTCGCAGGTGGTGTTGTAGCCGCCCATGGTGACCACGGCGTCGGCCAGGCCCATGAGCGTCTCCATGCGCCGGTAGAAATGGTGGAACCGGGCTCCGGCCGCCGCCGCCCGCCGGGCCACGGCCTCGCGCTGGGGCTTGGGCATGAAGGGGCCGGAGACGAACATCGCCCGGTGGGGCGGCGCGCCGCCCGCCTCGAGCATGCCGAGGTAGGCGTCCATGAGGGGATAGCCGTCCCCGCCGCCGCCGGTGGTGACCACCACGAGCTTTTCCCCGGGCAGCAGCCGTTCCTCGCGCCGCACCTGGGTCATGGACTGGGCCGAGGGCACGTGGCGCGGGATGTAGCCGGTGAAGACCATCTTGCCGCTCACGGACGGCGGGATGGCGTATTCCGCGATGGGATCGTAGATGTCCCGGTTCCCGTAGACCCAGATTTCCGAGTAATACTGCTCCAGCACGTCGTAGACGCCCTTCTCGGCCCATTCGCGGGTGGTGGAGGCGGCGTCGTCCATGATGTCGCGCAGCCCCAGAATGGTGCGGGTGCGGGGCTGGCGGCGGCGCAGCCACTTGAGGGTGGGGATGACCTCGCGGCGAAGCCCCATGGGGACCTTGTCCACGATGAACAGGTGGGGCTGGAAGGCCTTGGCCGTGGCCACGATGATGTTGCGCCGGATGTTGAGGGCGTGGCGGGCGTTGATCTTGATGGAAAGGGGCAGGTACTCCTCGTTGGTCTTCTTGATCATGCCGGGGATGCGCACGAAGTCCACGCCTTCCGGGGTCTCGTAGCGCCCGGCCAGGGGGGAGCCGGTGAGGATGAGGATGTTGACCCCGCGCTGGCGCAGGTGCTCGGCGATGGCCATGGTGCGGCGCAGATGTCCCAGACCGTAGGTGTCGTGGGAGTACATCAGGATGTTGTAGGTCGCGGGGGCTGCCATCGGGTGAATCAGGGAACGTCGATGCCGAGTTTTCGGTATTCGTTGAGCTTGTTGCGCAGGGTGCGCACGGAGATGCCGAGCAGCTGGGCCGCCTGGGTGCGGTTGCCCTCGGTGCGGTCCAGGCTCTTGATGATCATGTGGCGCTCCATGACGTCGAGCGGCACCACCTCGCCCGGGCCGGGCGCGCCCCGGGAGTCGAAGAGCCGGGCCGCGGCGGCGTGGTCGAAGGCGTCGCCGTCCTCGGTCGCGTCGTCGCCGTTCTCCGGCAGGTCCGCGCCGGCGGTCGCGGCCTCGTCGGGCTCTTCCTGCCAGGCATCGCCGTCGAGAAGGAAATGGGCCTTGCGGATGGGGCCGGTTCCGGCCAGGAGCACGGCCCGCTCCATGAGGTTTTGCAGCTCGCGCACGTTGCCCGGCCAGTCGTAGCCGAGCAGCCACTCCCTGGCGTCGGCCGAGAAGGACAGGCGCGGCAGGTTGTAGGCCTTGCGGAACTTGTCCACGAAGTACATGGCCAGGCGCGGCACGTCCTCGCCGCGCTCGCGAAGGGGCGGCAGCTTCAAGGGAATGACGTTGAGCCGATAATACAGGTCCTGGCGGAACTTGCCCTCGCCCACGGCGTCTTCCATGCGGCGGTTGGTGGTGGCCAGCACCCGCACGTCCACGTGCACGGTCTCGGTGCCGCCCACGCGGTCGAATTCGCTCTCCTGGAGCACGCGCAGGAGCTTGGCCTGCAGGCCCAGGTCCATCTCGGAGATTTCGTCGAGCAGGATGGTGCCGCCGCTGGCCAGCTCGAACTTGCCGAGCTTGCGGGCGATGGCCCCGGTGAAGGCCCCCTTCTCGTGGCCGAAGAGCTCGGATTCCAGCAGGTGCTCGGGCAGCGCGGCGCAGTTGATGGCGACAAACGGCCCCTCGGCCCGGTCGGAGCTCGCGTGCAGGTAGCGGGCGAACATTTCCTTGCCCGTGCCGGATTCGCCGGCGATGAGCACCGTGGCCTTGGACCGGGCCACCTGCCGGGCCAGGGCCAGGACGCGGCGGATGAGCGGATGTTCGCCGACGATGGCGTAATTCTTGCCGGCGACGTCGCCGGCGGCGGGCTGGGGCGCGCCCGGCACAGGAGAGGCCGACGTTTCGGCGGGGGCCGGGGCCGGCTGGGCCGGGGCGGCCGGCAGCACGGCCAGGATTTTTTCCCAGGTGAGCGGTTCGAGCCAGTAGTCCTTGGCCCCGAGCTCCAGGCAGCGGGCGGCCTCGGTCGCGGTGCCGCGGTCGGTGAAGACGACGACCGGCGGAAAGGCGGCTTCCTTCTGGCCCTCGGCGAGCAGGGCCTCGGCGGTGTAGACGCCGATCTTGGCCTGGGAGAAGATCAGGCAGGGAGAGGACTTGCGGATGGCGGCCAGGGCGGCGGGCAGGGAATCGACGATGCCGGCGGCGATGCCCGCTTCCTTGAAGTACGGGAAGAATGCAGTCACCGCCTGGGCCGGGGCGACAAAAAGAATCGTCTTTTCCGCCATCGGCGACCTATTAGCCCCAAGTCAAACGCTTTTCAATCCATTCTCCGCCGATTCCCCCCAATCGTCGCAATCCCCGCTCAGGCCAGGCCGCACTGGCGCAGCAGGCCGGCGAGCACCTTGTCGCTGTCGAAGTAGTCGCCGGCGATCTCCCGGGCGGCCTTGGCGGCGCGCTCGGGGTCGGCCTCGGCGGCGCGCAGGGCCGCGACCGCCCCGTCGTGCCCCTCGAAGGGGAAAAGCGCCTCGCCCACGGGCAGATACGCGCCGTAGCCCGTGTCCTCCACCACGGCCGGCCGGCCGGAGGCCAGATAGGTGGCCGTGCGATCCGAGAACCAGCCGCTTTTGAGCGCCACGTTCTGGTCCTTGGCGATGGTGAACTCGCCCCGCGACCCCCGGATGTAGTCGCGGTAGACGTCCGGATCGCGCGAGACGTCCAGCGCGTCGCGCACCTCCCAGCCCACGCCGGCATAGCGCCAGGCGTCGTCGCACATGCCGCTCATGGCCATGCCCAGGGGAATGTCGCGAAGGGTCGAGGGCAGGTCGAGGATGGCCTCGTACTTCACGTTCTTGCGCCAGGAAAGCCGCCGGCCGGCCACTTCCACGTCCCGATCCTTGGCCTCCCAGGTGCCGATGGTGGTGTAGCGGTCCCCCCTGCCCAGGCCCACGGGCCAGTGGTCCAGGATCACGGGCGGCAGGAGCGGCTTCCAGTCCACGTCGGAAAGCGGCACCTCGGTCGCCCCGCCGGGCAGGTTGCAGCCGTAGGTGAAGCAGAAGTCGTGGGCCTTGTAGTAGTCGTGGGTCCAGGGGTCCTTGGCCACCTTGACCTGGGTGAAGACCGGGTCGGTGTCGATGACGGCCTTGACCGGGGCCTGGAAGTACTCTTCCTTGGGCGGCAGCACGCCGGAGACGTTGAGGAAGAAGTCGGCCTCGGCCAGATGGCGGTCCAGGGTGGTCCGGTCCATGCCGTAGAGTTGGCCTTCGATCTCGCTGACGTAGGCCCAGCGGCCGGCCAGGCCGCTGCGGCGAAACAGCCTGTCCACGGTCTCGCGGCCCCGGCTGGAATCGGCCACGGGATAGCCGAGCACCGGATCGAAAGGATAGGCCCAGTTGGAGGTGTCCTCCAAAAAGACCACTTCATGCCCGAGCCTGGTCAGGCCCTCGGCGAAATGCAGCATCATCCACAACTGGCCGCCCAGGGGAAAGCCCACGGCGAAACCGGCGATCACGATGCGAAGCGAACGTCCCATGCTCCCTGCTATTTCCCCGCGGCGGGCTTGTCGCCGAACCACAATTTCGCGCCCTGCTCCACGGTGACCACGGGCACGGCCTTCTGTTTGAGGAAGGTCGCCAACTGCGCCAGCTTGGCCGCGTCCCAGGGTTCCCAGCCGAGGTCCGAGCCCACGCCGTGCAGGCAGAAGATGACCCAGGCGTTCTCGCGGATGGCGTGCTCCTTGACCAGGCCGATGATGGCTTCGGCCGGGTCGTTGGTGTGGACCACGTAGCGCTTGAGCCAGTAGCGGTCCGTGGTCCCCTTGCGGTTGCAGTCGTCGCCGCCGTCGGCGACCTGGCCGTAGAACCGGCGCGACAGGGCGCTCATCTCGGGCGTCCAGTAGTTGTGCGGCGTGATGTAGGTGTTCACGGCAAAGCCCATGCCTTCCAGCACGGCCTTGGATTCCTGCAGCTCGCGCTCGTAGGATATGGCGCGGATCTGCTGCTTGCCGCCGCTGTCCGGATCGAAGGGATGGACCGTGACCTCGCCGATGAGTTCGTCGAAGTAGTAGCTGCCCGGCTCGCCCTTCACCAGCTTGACGCTGGAACGTTCCTTGAGCAGGCGGCCGTTTTCCACCAGGCCGGCCAGCTCCTCGTACTTGTACTTGGCGTCGAACAGGCCGCGCTGTCCGTTGACCGGGCGCAGCAGCAGGCATTTCTCCTCGGCCAGGAACTTGGGGATGTCGATGGGGCGCTTGTGGGTCAGGCTGTGGGATGCGATCTCCCAGCCGGCCTTCTGCAGATCGCGCAACTGGCTTTCGTCCATGAAGTCCTGATCGCCGACGTCCACGCGGTTGGCGATGATGCCTACCGTGGCCACGAGGCCCAAATTGGACAAAACCGGAAAAGCGTATTGATAAACGCTCTCAAGACCGTCGTCGAAAACCAGTGAAACCATGCCGGCGCGGCTTGTGACGACCATTACACCGAGCAACAATACAAAAAAGAAACCTACAATACGGGAGGTCCGAGCTTTCGTCATGGCGCATCCAGAACGTGGTGAAGCCGTGAAGTTACAAATCCGTGTTCATACTAGAGCAAAAAAGGCAAAAGTCAATGCGCGTCCCGTTTCGCGGCCTCCACGAGCCCGGAACGGCGGCCGGCCCGGGCGCCCCCGACCGGCGCGCTTTGACGGGGGGGCAAAAACTGGTATGTGGCGCTTGCCGCCCGGGGGCGCGTTCCCCGCCGGCTCGTCCTCAACGGAGTATCCATGCGCAACCGTCTCGCCACACCCTGCCTGCTGTGCCTGGCCCTCATCGCGGCCACGACTCCCCAGGCCCTCGGCGCGTCCAAACATTTCCGCATTTCCTACGAGCATTTCAACGCCTACGCCGCCAAGGCCGCCGACCTCTACTTCAAGACCGGCCAGGCCGGCGAAAAGAACATCCTGTCCCACCTGACCGCCATCTCGGCCATCTACGCCGAAAAGGCCTACATGGTCCAAAACGTCGCCGACATCCTGGAGCACATGGCCTCCAAGCGCGACCGCACCTACGTCCGGGAGCGCCTGGCCGAGGTCAAGCGCGAGAGTCTGGCCGGCGTGCCCCAGGACGTGAAGCTGTTGGCCGATCTGGTGGAAAATCATGAAAACCAGGAAATCCGGGATCTCGGCAATCTGGTGGTCAACGAAATACGGGTGTTCGAGCGCAATACCGAAAACCTGTAGGCCCGGTCCTCACGGCGCGACGCCGACCGAGAGGCCGAGCCGCCTGGGATCGGGCGCGCCCGTGACCGCCTGGGGCAGATACGTCCGCCCGGGCAAAAGGTAAAGGGCTTTCGCCCGGCCGCCCTCCCCGGCCGGCAGGGGAAAGCGCCGCGTCGTCGGCACGGCGCCGACGGCCAGGGTCCCGAGCAATCCGGCGTCGGAGTAGACCGCCGCCTCGCCGGGGACAGGCGCGGCCAGAGTCAGGGTCAGGCCGTCGCCGCCCGGGGCCACGAGCAGCGCGCCCGCCCCGGCGCTCCAGCGAAACGTCCGCCCGTCCGTGCCGGCCTCGGCCGGATAGAACCCCTCGAAGACGAGCTCCTGTCCCGGCTTCCGCCAATCGGGGAGGCCCAGCCGCGCCGCCGTGGCCGCAAGCCCGGCGTCCAGGGCGTAGGAGGCCGCGCCCGCCCCGGCCAGGACCCAGGCGGCCAGGCCCAGGAGCCGCGCCGCCCGGCCCGGCCGCGCGCTTCTCCCCTCCAGGGCCATGGCCCGGCCCAGGGGCACGAAGAGCAGGAACCAGACCGCCGGCACGTAGAACATCTCCTGAAAAAACGCGTACACGTGGAAGGCGGCCAGGGACAGCAGCATGGCCGCGTCGGGCAGGCTCGCGAAATCCCGCGCCCGCCGCCACAGCAGCCAGCCCGCCCGGCCGGCCAGGGCCAGCCACAGGGCCAGCCCGGCCAGGCCCAGGCCGGAAACGAGCTGCACGTACATGTTGTGCGAAGTCTCGAAGACCTCGGCCCCGGGGTCGCCGTGGCGGTTGAGCCAGGCCCCGGGCGTGGCCAAAAGCACCGGGTAGTGACGGGCGTAGGTCTCGAATCCCATGCCGAAGACCGGGCGCTCGGCGGCGATGCAAAGCCCGGCCTTGAAAAGCCCCGGTCGCGGCGAATCGGTGAAGTTGCCCACCCGCTCGGCGAGCAGGGCGTTGATCGGCCGGCTGACGGCGGCCAGTTCCTTGCCCGAGGCCCAGAAGGACATCCCGACGAAAAGCGCCCCGGCCGCGGCCAGGGTCGGCAGGTGGCCGTAGGGCCGGGAGAAGCGGACCAGGGGGCCGGGCCGGAAATAGAGCCAGGCGGCGGCGGCGAAGGTGAGCGCGCCGGCGATCCAACCGGCCCGGGCCAGGGTCAGGACGAGGGCCGCGCCGCAAAGGGCCAGGGAGGCGGCGGCCAGGGCCCGGCCGGCCAGGTCGCGCCGGGAAAGCGGCAGCAGCAGGTAGGGCGCGGCGATGGCCGCGTACTCGGCGAACCAGCCCGGGTTGGCGAAAAGCGACGTGAACCGGTAGTGCAGCAGGTAGTGGTCGCCCTGAAAATGCTCGTAGAGCCCGAAGACGATGGCCGTAAGCAGCCCGCCGGCCAGGCCCCGGCACAGGCCCTGAAGCGCGCCCGGGGCGTCGAGGCGGGCCAGCTCCCGGGCGAGGACGGCGAAGACGGCCAGCCGCCAGGCGCAGGCCAGGCCGTAGGCCGGGGCGTCGGCCGGGGAAAAGGCCATGGCCGCGAAGAAGGCGGTCGGGCCGAAAAGCCGCAGCTCGACCAGGAAGCGGCCCCAGGGCAGAAGCAGGGTCGAGGCCAGGGCCAGGGCGGCCAGGGCGGCCAGCAGCGCGCCGCAGCAGCCCGTCCCCGGCCCGTCCCGGCCGGCGTTTCGCCAGGCCAGGGCCAGGGCCGCGCCGTCCACGGCCAGGCCCAGGACCACGGCCGGGTAGACGTAGGCCTGCGTCCCGAAAAGAAACAGGGAAAAGCCGAGCAGGAAAAGCCCGGGCCGCAGCGCGCGCGAGGAAAACGCCATGGCGGCGCTTGTGAGCGCGACCAGCCCGACCAGGGCGGCGGCGGCGTTTCCGGCGGGGGCCAGGGTCGCGGCCGAAAGCAGGAAATGGCCGGCCGTCAGGGCCACGCCGACGCAGCTGGCCGCGCGCGCGGCGGTGGCGGCGAAACGGGTCGGACCGGGCATGGCCGCGCCCTACCGCTTCGTGCCGGCATTGGGCACGGCGACCGTGATGTCGTCGCCGTCGCCGGCCAGCCCGTTCTGTCCGGCCGAGGCCAGGGTGTCCGGCTCGAAGGGGAAATCCGGCGATTCGCCCTCGTTTTCGTTGAGCAGATACGGCGAGCCCCAGGGATCGCGGGCGAGCTTGGCCAAAGCGGCGGCATCGGCCCCGGCGGCCCGGCCCAGGCGGGAAAGCGCCCCTTCCCACTGGCGCACGCACACGTCGCCCGGGGGCGCGACCCGCAGGTCGCGACCCTCGCAACCGCAGCGCGAGCAGTTGTTGCCGGTGATCGCCCAAAGGGGCCGGCCGGCGGCGGTCTTGGCCCGGTAGGCCAGGTCCGAAAGGCGTTTGAGCGCGTCGGCCGCCTCGCCGCGCTGGCGCTCCAGGGTCACGGCGGCCGCGAACTCCCGGCGCTTGCGGGCCAGAGTTTCGCCCAGGAGCATGGCGGCGCACACGAGCGCGACCACGACCACCAGGGCGGCGCGAGCGCGCCGCACGGCCCTGGCCTCGTAGCGATCCCCGGCCGTGGCCCACTCCCGGGCGACCTTGGCGGCCAGGGCCTTTCGCAGGGCGACGAGCCGGGCCTCGGCCCGGCCGGCGAAGGCGGCCAGGGCGTCCGGTCCCGGCAACACGCCCAGACCGGCCAGATCCGCGGCCAGGGCCGGCCCGGCCGACCAGCCGAGGAG
>JAEWCY010000094.1 GCA_023390395.1 Pseudomonadota bacterium
CCTGGATGCGGCCTTTCGCGAGCTGCTGCCGGCCCGGGCCGGCGTGGACCCGGCAGAGCTGCCCTTCTACCTCGGCCGGCCCCTTTCCCGCGCCCTGCCGGCCGTGCGGGCCGTGCTCGGGCTGGGCGGCCTTTACAAGCCTGCCCCAAGCGCCTAAACAGGCTGCGCCGGCCGCGCGTCGCGCCGGGAGGACGTATGAAAAGACTGCTCGCCACCTGCCTCTTCGTTTTGGCCGCGGCCAGCGCCGCCTGGGGCATGGACATGCGCCAGGGCTTCGGCAAGTACCGCTACGGCGACGCCTGCGAGAAGATGTTCTCCGGGCCCTCCTTCGCCGTGGAACGCGCCCGCCCCATCTGGAACGCCCAGCTCCAGATGTTCGGCCTGGCCTACGATCCCGAGACCGTGGCCAAAAGCCCCTTCGTCCTGCACTACGACAAGGACGAGAAGCCCGAACTCGACGGCGTGCCGCTCAACCGCATCTACTACGGCTGCAACAAGGACACCGGCCGCTTCTCCCTGGTGGTGCTCGTCCACGACCTGCTCTCGGTCGGCAAGCTGGTGGAGAAGACCACGGCCAAGCTCGGCCCGCCCACCACCACCACCATGATCCAGACCATCTGGGCCCAGCCCGACCTCTACGTGCAGATCGACCAAGTCTACATGATCATCTACGACCGCCGCGCCGGAAAGCTCTGAGCCGGACCATGGCCCGACCCGCCGGCGGCCCGCGCCCGCTGCGATGGATCGAGGCGGCCCGCACCGCGGCCATGGCCGTGGTGGTCTGGTCCCACGCCGGCAACATGGCCTTCTTCCGGGAAGGCGACTTCTCCGCCGCGCCGCTTTTCTCGGCCTGCCTGGTCACCTTCGCCGTGCCGGCCTTCTTCCTCATTTCCGGCTACCTGCTCGGCCGCAACGACCTGGCGAGGCCCCCCGAGGTCCCCTTTTCGCGCCGCCCGGCCAGGCAGGCGGCCCGGCTGGCTCCGCCCTTTTTCGCCTGGAACGCCCTGACCCTCGTCGCCCTGAAGCTCCTCTACGGCGTGCCGCTTCTGACCCGGGCAAGCCTTGCCGACATGCTCTTCGGCGCGGTGCAGCTCTATTTCGTCTTCGCCATGCTCCAGTTCCTGCTGCTGCTGCGCTTTTTCAACCCCTTCGTCACGCCGGCCCGGCTGCGGACCGCGACGCTCTGGGCCGCGGCCGCCACCCTCGCCTTCCACGCGCTTTCGGCCGTGCTGTATTACGCCAGCCCCCCGACCGACTTCCGCTTCGAGCTGGCCGGCATCCGCCTGGCTCCGGCCTGGGCCGGATTCTTCTTCCTCGGCTGCTGGCTGTCGCGCCACGAGCACATCTTCGCCGCCCTGACCCGGCGGCTGCCCCTGCTGGCCGGCGCGGCCGCCCTTTCCTTCGCCGCCTACCTGTGGGAGGTCTCGGCCGAGTCCAGGACCCTGGGGGCCAATTACCGCCAGTATTTCCTGCCCTCCGGCCTGGCCTTCCAGGTCCTCGGCAGCCTGGCCCTGTGCGCCGCCTGCCGCCGGGCCGAGGCTGCCGGCGGCGGCCGCCTGTTCGACCTCCTGGCCGGCTGCGGCCGCGACACCCTGGGCATCTACCTCTCCCACTACGTCCTGGTGCTGGCCTTCTATGCCGCCTGTCCCCCGCCCGTGGCCCCGGCCTGGCGGCTGCCCCTGGGCCTGGCCGCCTTCGCCTTCGCCTTCGCCGGGTCCCTGGCCCTGACGCGTCTGGCCCGGCGGACTTCCGGCTCCCGCCCTTCCCGGCTCCTCTTCCCGGGATAGGCCGCTCCCCCGCCGCTTTCCCTTGACGCTTTCCGCTCTTTTTAATTATCATCAAATCAATCGATTTAATAAACACAACCAAGTCGGAGCCCGCCATGTTCCGTCGCTCTCCCTGCCGATGCGCCACAATCCGCCGCGCCCGACCAACAGCATTTTTATTGACAACGAATTTCAATTTCAATTACACCAAACATGACCGTCGCGGACCGCGGCGCGCCTTCGAAGGAGGATCTCGTCATGACGCGAAGGACGCTTTGGGACAACGCCGACTACGCCTGCCCCATCGTGGGCACCTGCCTGACCATGGCCGAACTGCGCCGCCTGTGCCGCAAATGCGGCGACGCCGTGTCCGAGGACGCCTCGGACTACGAGGCCCACGTCTTTCTCGTGGGCCAGGCCAAGGTGGCGGGCGGCGGGCCGGCCAAGCACCTGCAGCGCTTTCTGGACAAGAAGTTCCGCAAGGATCTGCGGGCCTTCTTGCGCGTGGACGACCCGGCGCAGCTGCGGCGCATGTGGCGCGAGCGCGCCGACGCCGGCGACGTGCCCGGCCCCTTCTGGGCCCTGATGTCCCACCCCACCGTGCCCGAGGCGCTGTTGCGCGAGGTCTACGGCGAGGTGCACATGCTCTCCCACCGGGTGGGCGCGGCCAACCGGGCCGACCTGTCGCGGCTGGCCCGGCTGGAGGAGCGGCTGGCCGAGACCGAGGCCGCCCTGGAGGAAAGCAAGGCCGTGCTGCGCCAGGCCGTGTCCGTGTGGAAGGGCCGCTGCCGCGAGGCCATGGAAGGACTGGCCGACGAACGCGTCAAGCGGCAGTCGGCCGAGCGCGAACGCATTTCCCTGCGCGAGGCCATCGAGAATTCGGCCGTGGCCGCCGTGCGCCGCGACCGGGACATCCTGCGCGACCAGCTGGCCGAGACGGCCGCCCGCCTGGAGGCCACCGAGGCCGAGGCGGGCCGGCAGGCCCTGGCCCTGGAACGCGTCCACGCCGAGCTTTCGTGCGCCCGCCAGGACCTGGCCGACCGCGACGGCGAGGTGGAGGCCCTGGAGGCCTCGCTCTTCGCCGCCCTCGGCGACGCGGCCGCGGCCCACGCCGCCCACGCCGAGCACCACCGCGACGAGCTCGACGCCCCGGGCGGGCACGCGCCCTGCGCCTGCCGGGAACAGGGCCTGCCCGAGGGCTCTTGCGGCGGGGACTGCCCCTGCCGGACCCAGAACCCCACCGGCCTGGCCGGCAAGCGGGTGCTCTACGTGGGCGGGCGCTGCTCCCTGGTCTCCCACTACAAACTGTTGGCCTCCAAGTTCGGCTGCGAACTGATGCACCACGACGGCGGCCGGGAGCAGTCGGCCCACCGGCTCTGGGAGCTCCTCGGCGCGGCCGACGCCGTGGTCTGCCCCGTGGACTGCGTGAGCCACGAGGCCTGCGCCCTGGTCAAGCAGGCCTGCAAGGGCTGCCTCAAACCGCTTGTCCTGGCCCGGTCCTCGGGCCTGTCCAGCCTGGCCCGGTCCCTGACGGAACTGGGTTCCGGGCATTCCCACTAGCCTTCCCGCCTTCCGGGGGGGCGGCCGCCGCCCCCCTCCCGCCTCGCCGGGACGGCCGGCCGGTTGCGCCCGCCGGCCATCCCGGCTATCGTCGTTGCGGATCGGTTTTCGAATTTCCCCGAAGGAGGGCGCATGACCCCGCGACGCAACATTTCCTCCGGCTCCAAATGGGAGCCCCTGCTCGGCTACAGCCGGGCCGTGGTGGCCGGCAACACCGTCTACGTCTCCGGGACGGTGGGCGTGGCCGCGGACGGCTCCGTGCCCGAGGGGGCCTACGCCCAGACCAAGCGCGCCCTGGAGATCATCCGCGACGCCCTGGCCCAGGCCGGCGCGGACCTGACGGGCGTGGTGCGCACCCGACTCTTTTTGGCCGACATGGCCGACTTCGACGCCGTGGCCAAGGCCCATGGCGAGGTCTTCGGCGAGATCCGGCCGGCCACGACCATCGTGGAAGTGGCCAAGCTCGTGGACGCCGCCTTCGTGGTCGAGGTCGAGGCCGTGGCCGTCGTCTAGCCCGGGCTCGCCCCGGCCGGCCCGGCGGGGCGATTTTGCTTGCGGGGCGTCCTTGTTGCGGTTATTTTGTGAAAAAAGGGACAAAAAGGCCCGAGCCGCATGAAGCATGAAATCGTCATCTGCATGGGCAGTTCGTGTTTCGCCCGGGGCAACAAGAAGCACCTGCTCATGATCGAGCAGTACCTGGCCGACCACGGCCTGACCGACAGCGTGGTGCTCACGGGCAGCCGCTGCGAGGATCAGTGCCGCACGGGACCCAACATCCGCATCGACGGCCAACTCTACGGCGAAATCAACGGCGAGCGTCTCATGGAACTCTTAAGCCGCCATCTTTCCCAGTAATTCCGCGCCTCGGCATCCCGCCAGACCGCGCCTTCCCCTTGCCTTCGCTCCCCAGGAAGCAGACAATGCCCACCAGCTTGCCCGACGCCGGAACCCAGGGAGGCGGCATGCTCAAGCACTATCCCATCTACACCATCGAAACCGAGTGCCAGGACTGCTACCGCTGCCTGCGCCACTGCCCGGTCAAGGCCATCCAGGTGGAATCCGGACGGGCCATGGTGGTGCCGGAGCTGTGCATCGCCTGCGGCCAGTGCGTGGCCGCCTGCCCCTCCCACGCCAAACAGGTGCGCAGCGACCTCTTCGCGGTCTTCAAGCTCCTGCGCTCCACCCGCCCGACCTACGTCTCCCTGGCCCCGTCCTGGGTAACGGAATTTCCCGACGTCTCGCCCCAGGCCATGATCGCCGCCCTGCGCCGGCTCGGCTTCTCCGGCGTGTCCGAAACGGCGCTCGGGGCCCAGGAAGTCTCGGCCGCCGTGGCCCAGACCCTGGCCCAGGGCGGCCCCAGGCTCCTGCTCTCCACGGCCTGCCCGGCGGCGGTGGACTTCATCCGGGGCTACATGCCCGAGCTCGTGCCCAACCTCTCGCCGCTGCTCTCGCCCCTGCTCTCCCACTGCCGCCTGCTGCGCCGGGCCTACGGCCAGCACATCGGCGTGGTCTTCTTCGGGCCCTGCGTGGCGAAAAAGACCGAGGCCGACAACCACCCCGGCCTGCTCGACGCGGCCATGACCTTCACCGATCTGCGGGCCATGCTGCGCCAGGAGGACATCAATCCGGCCTCGCTCATTCCCGGCCCGGCCGACGTGTTCATGCCCCAGGCGGCCAAGGAGGGGGCGCTCTACCCCATCGAGGGCGGCATGTCCGACACGGTCAAGGCCTACGCCGGCAACGCGCAAGTCTGCTTCACCACCCTGTCGGGCATTCCGACCATCGAGTCCGCCCTGCAGGGCATCCAGAACCATGTGCTGCCCCGGCCGGTCTTCGTGGAGATGCTGGCCTGCGTGGGCGGCTGCGTGCGCGGGCCGTGCGTGTCCAGCCACCGGCCGCGGCTGCTCGACCAGCTCGACGTGTTCAACCGGGCGGCCAAGCCCGCTCCCGAGACGCCGGTGCGCCCGCCGGCCCTGTCCATCGCCGAGCGCAAGAACCCGGCCCCGGTGGACCTGCCGGTCTACAGCGAGGACCAGTACGTCAAGGTGCTGCGCCTGATCGGCAAGTTCACGCCGGAAGACGAGATCAACTGCGGCGGCTGCGGCCACGAGACCTGCCGGGGGCTGGCACGGGCCATGCTGGAAGGTCTGGCCGAGCCGTCGATGTGCGTGCATTTCCTGCGAAAGCGGGCCACGCGCAAGGCCAACGCCCTGCTGCGCTGCATTCCCGCCGGCGTGGTCATCGCGGACAACAAGCTGCACATCATCGAGTGCAACGAGCACTTCGCCAGGCTGTTCGGCGAGGAGGTGGTCATGGCCTACGAGGCCAGCCCCGGCATGGAGGGGGCGGCGCTCGAAAAGATCGTGCCCTTCATCGCGCTCTTCCGCCGGGCGCTCGAGACCGAGACCGACATCCACCGCGACGCCCTGCGCCAGGACGACCGGGTATTCAGCGTGACCATCTTCACCATCGAGCCGCGAAGCGTCATCGGCGGCGTCATCTTCGACGTCACGGGCTCGGAGCTGCGCCGCGAGGAGATCGCCCACCGGGCCCGCGAGATCATCCGCAAGAACCTGGAAACCGTGCAGGAGATCGCCTGCCGCCTGGGCGAGAACATGGCCGACACCGAGATATTGCTGCGCTCGCTGTCCGAGGGCTTTTCCAGCGGAGCCCGGGCCCTGACCGAAAAAGAGCTGCGGGGACGCCGCGCATGACCCGGGAGGAGGTGTTCGTCGAGGTGGAGGCGTCCCAGCGCAACCGCCACGGCGAGGACATCTGCGGCGACGCCTTCAAGACCCTGCGCCTGCCGGACGAGGGGCGCACCATCGCCGTGCTCTCCGACGGGCTCGGCCACGGGGTCAAGGCCTCGATCCTGTCGCTCATGACCGCCACCATGGCGCTCAAGTACACGGCCAACGACACGGACATCGTGCGCGCGGCCGAGGTCATCATGGACGCGCTGCCGGTGTGCCAGGTGCGCAAGATCAGCTACGCCACCTTCACGGTGGTGGACATCCACCCCAACGGCGGGGCGCGGGTGGTGGAGATGGACAACCCGCCCGTGACGCTGGTGCGCGACGGGCTGGCGGTCAACCTGGAGTACGAGGAAGTGTCCTCGCCGCGCTACAACGACCGGGTGATCCGGGTCTACGACATGGCGCTGCACCCGGGGGACCGGCTGATCTTCACCTCGGACGGCATCACCCAGGCGGGGCTGGGGTCCGAGCGGCTGCGCCTGGGCTGGCGCATCAAGGGCTGCCGGGAATTCGCCCTGGAGCAGGTGGCCAAGGACCCGAAGATCTCCGCCCGGGCCCTGTCGCAGAAGATCCTGTCCCAGGCCCTGCGCCAGGAGCCGTTCCAGCGCGCCTTCGACGACATGACCGCGGCCGTGATCTACCTGCGCCGGCCCCGGCGCACCATCATCCTGACCGGGCCGCCCTACGCCTCGGGCCGCGACAAGGAATTCGCCGAGGCCCTGGGGGACTTCAACGGGCGCAAGGTCATCTGCGGCGGCACCACGGCCAACATCGTGGCCCGCGAACTCGAGCTGACCATCCGCGACTGCCTGACGGGCCCGGGCCGGGGCGGGGGCGACATCCCGCCGGCGGCGGAGATGGACGGCGTGGACCTGGTGACCGAGGGCATCCTGACGCTGACGCGCACGGCCCAGCTGCTGGAAAGCGACGAGGTCCCGCGCGAGAAGAATCCGGCCACCCAGCTCTACGAAATTTTCCTCGACAGCGATTCCATCGAATTCGTGGTCGGGGCGCGCATCAACGAAGCGCACCAGGACCCCAACCTGCCCATCGACCTGGAGATCCGGCGCAACATCGTCAAGCGCATCCGCACGGTGCTCGAGGAGAAATTCCTCAAGGAAACCCACATGCGGGTGTTCTAGCCTCGCGTCGACAAGAACCTTCCCAAAAACCGCGCCCCGCCGGAAACCGCCTATCCGGACGGGGCGCGTCGCGCGACCGGCGCTTGGCCGTCCGCACGAAAGTCGCGTCCGCGAAATGCCCGTTCGCGCATTTCGCGGACGACGTGCCGCAAGAATGGTGTTTTCCAGCCCCCGCGCTAGACCGCCGCGGCGCATTCCCAGGCAGGAGCCCGGCCCGGGAGGATTTCGGCGAAATGCCCGAGTATCGTCTGGTAGAGCTTGCTGCCGCAACCGGCGCGCTCGCGCACCAGGGTCAGGGCCTTCTCGAATTCCCGGGCCGCCTCGTCGGCGCGGCCAGCCTCGTGCAGGGCCTGCCCCAGACGAAAGACCGAATGGGCCGTGGCCGTATTGACGCCGCCGCCCTTTTCCGAAAGGGCCACCGAGCGGCGCAGGAGCGCCTCCGCCCCTTCCATGTCGCCCCGGTCCAGGGCCTCCATGCCGGCCTCGCGCAGCTGGCGCACGCTGGACGACAGTTCGCATTTTCCATTGGTGCAAGCCATGATATGCCTCCAGGCTAACGGGGCGTCCCTGTCGGAAACCGTCCCGGCAAAGGCGCCGCGCCTGCCCGCGCGCGCCGTATGACGCATCCTCCCCGCGACTTCCCTTCTCCCGTCGGGGAACCCGCGTGACTAGGCCGCGCTTTGCAGCACGTCCCTGGCCCAGGCCTGGGCCTCGGCCTTGTCCGGCGAGCCGTCGATCTTCAGCGGCAGGTCGATGACCTTGGCCCCCAAGGCGGCGGCCTTCTCGGCGATGGCGTCCACCGCGCCGCAGAAATGGGTGTAGCTCGAATCGCCGCAGCCGAAGACGGCCACCTTCCTGCCGACGAGCCCGGCCGCGCCCAGGTCGTCGTAAAGGGGAACGAAGTCCTCCTGGAGTTCGATCTCGTCATCGCCCCAGGTGGAGCAGCCGAAGACGACCAGGTCGTAGCCCTCGGCCAGCCCGGCCGCCTTGACCGAAGCGGCGTTTTTCAGATCCACGGCCAGTCCGGCCTCTTCCAGCGTCCTGGCCACGACCTCGGCGACGGATTCGGTGTTGCCCGTGGTGGAGCCGAACACGACAAGCGCTTTTCCCATGGCGTACTCCCGCAACTGCTTTTTTCCGGGCGGCTCGTGCCGTCCGCATGGGAACTTTATTTAATGAGAATGAATTTCATTGTCAACATCATTTATCCATCCCGCCTCTCCGAGGCCGCCCGTCCCTCCGCGCCTCACCGCGTTTGTCGACCACATCCCAAAGTAAAATCAAAACCTTCGCCCCGCAGGGGCGACGGTCTGGGGGCGGAATTTCGC
>JAEWCY010000277.1 GCA_023390395.1 Pseudomonadota bacterium
GCAAAGAAAGCTCGCCATGGAACGAGATTGGACTGTAGGTGAAACAAGGATTGTCAAGATCTTCGGGTTGGATATGCTTGTAAAGATTGCTTTATTTGATAACAATCTCGTGTAAAATCTTGGTTTAGTTTATAGCTTGAAGGTGGACCGCCCTGCTCCGGAGGTCCACCACTTTTTAACAGATTCGTCCGTGTTCGCTGTCAGCGTCAGGGAGCGGAGCCAGTGACGCAGCTGGCCCGTTGAGGCGGAAGCCATCCCTTTGGGAATGGAGTGGGAAGAACGAGTGATACAACTAAACAACAAACAGTTTACATTCCGAAAAACTTTTTTAGATCAAATCCGACTCCACCAACTTTTGGTTGCAAAATAACAGCATCCACTAGCGCTCCAGCCAATCCACGTTTCATAGATTTAGAAACTTTGAAGTCTGAAAGCGTCTTCTTTTCTTTAATATCATCAAAAACGTGCTGGATCATTGCCACAACATCATCCGCAGTTTTACAAATCTTCTTAAGAGAAACCAATAGAATAGCATCCACGTCAACTGTTTTACGATTTTTCATCTCAAACGATTCATGAAATGTCGAAGGATGCCGCGTCGTAATGAGAATGGCTGGAAGTATATCTTTTGCATCTTGCCCATTCACATGGTGCCAAGAAAGCACCTCATCCTCGAAATGAACACCCTGCGGCCCATAAATGACAACAGCATTTGATCGTGAAGCTAAATCCGCCATATTCTGTAAATTTGCTCGAACTGCATCACCAAGCGATTCTTTCCATCCATAATCCAACAAATAAATGTAATAGGCTCTTTCTGCTGCGGCAGGTATTTCCCCGAGCGAATGGACGTACAATCCCATGGCCAATATCTCCTCGCAACTATACACACAAAACAAATTGATATATCCCTAAAGCTAAAGCATAAATATATTCATGGTATTGGATGTCTATGGCAAAGCATAGCATGCCATTGACGGATTTGAAAGAGTGTGCGGGCTGCCGTTTTCGAGGAAAATCCAATAAGAACAGCGTGATAAAAAAATGCAGGAAGCTGCACAGACCAAAAAAGTGCTTTTTACACGGTTTTTCGGAGGTCAAAAGTCACAGAGTCCTGTGGAATTCGCAGTTCCATTGGCAAGTCAGAAGCAAAAACACCGGAGATTTCATCGAAAAATGTGAATTCCGGTCAATTTCACCAGTCCCGATGGCAGGAGTCTGCGAATTTGACCATGGGGAAGGACCAAAAACGCGGTTTCCTTCGTTTTTGCCCCCAGGAGTGCCCAGGTCAATGCCATGACAGCCCCCCATCCAAATGTGATGGCAGACAGCGACGTTACTCCTTGAAGGAAAGACAAAAACGCAGACCCCCGCGTATTTACCATTGAGGTCGTCGAAGCAAAGAGTTAATTGTAGAATCATAATCGTCCAAATTTCTTTGACTATTATTTATCTTCCCGTCAAGTTGAAGTCGCTGGAATGCCCCTTCAGGGAAGAAAAAGTTAAATACTTGCCCCGCAGCGAGATCGGCTGGAGTACAAGAGACTTGATCAGTAATGTTTCGATTACATTTCCTTTCAATTGAAGGAATCGTCAATATATTCGGCGCAAATTTTTTAGCAATCAATTTAAAAGCGCGGGTCCAACACCGTCGTTGTTGAGGCTCAAGCAAGATAGAATTTACAAGGTGCGCTAGGTCATTAAAGTTAATCTTTGTCTTCACAGCAATTCTACCAAGTCGCATGGTTGCAAGGACACCAAACGCCTGTATAGTATCATAATCACAACCAAGATCATTCCACTTTTTCCGGTGTAGACTTCAGCCGCTGCATCCCAAATACATTTTGCATTTTTTTCATCACCCTCACTAAGCGCCTTGTAGAACTGTCCCCTCTGACCACTCAAGGCGTCATCGCGCTCAATAAGGTTGTTTAAATAGGCATCATATCCGTGATAAACGGACCTTGGCCTATTCCCTTGTTCCCCCCAATCAATTTCATCAGAGCTGACTATTCTGTCTTTAAAATGAGGGGTCAAGTCACTGAAGACAGACTTTGGCAGGAGACGATATAATCGGAATTGTGGTTTTCCATCGTGGCGTGTCTTTTTTAAAACCTCTTCATCAACTCCAAAAATCTGACCATCATTACGCAAGTATATATCTTTAAATGACCGTCTAGACAGCTGATCTTCACATACTCTGTCAACAATCCAGCAAAGTCTAATTAGATTTGTTTTGTAAAAAGTTTCTCTTCTTACTATTGTTGGAATCTGCGTAGTAGAAAGCTGTATTTCAAAAGCCGTAGAACCACCATGCCATTTTGATACAAAAACATCTGGAAATGCGTATTCACCATCGAAGCCCTTTGTATATCGTTCTTGAACAATTTCCCCTTCTCGCGTTATTGGATCAAAACTTAAAATCTCACTCATCATATCTTTAAGCTGTTTGTGACGCTCCCCTTCTTGATTACCATGAAATTTATGAGCATCAATTGAGCGAAAATTTTGAGCATTAGCTGAAAACCATCTACAATTTTTAGTATCAGTGCCGAAATGGGCGCAATGACGTCGCCCGTTCACAGACTCCTTGACATATACAGGACTACGGCAATCGCCACACAACAACACTGGTATGCCGGATTTTTTTGATCGTGTTATATTCTCTCGCAAATCTGACCAGTCTGTATCAGAAAGAGAATTCAAATAACTTTCAGTATGTACTGCATCTTTTGAGGAGGACGACACAAAAATAGCTTCAATAGATAAATCATCATTTGCCATAGCACTGCCTTGAAAATTATTATGGTCGGTAAAATTAAATAACGATAAGCATGGTGATAGTGAACGACTCACCGCCAATGCACATACCCGATGCCCCGGATGTCGCCTTGTTTTTAACAGGTTTCAATGGACAAGCCTAGATCCAGGGAGAGGTGGATGCGGGCTGCCAGTGGTGTTGATTTTAGCAAATCGGTGGCTTGTGACAACGAGAAACCCAAACGCAGGAACCTGCGCTGGCGAAAATGGTGGAATTGGTGGGCTTCTCCTCAGCCCTGACTGGGCACACCACATTTGATGGACATTGTCGATCTGGGGCGAAAAAGCACTGTGCCGATGGCAGGAGACTGCGAATTTGACCATGGGGAAGGACCCAAAACGTGGTTTCCCACGTTTTTGCCCCAGGTCGAGGAGACATTCTGTTAAAATCCAACGGCCTTGACCTCGCACCAAAAAGTAGTATCATTCCTTCAATGAACAGCAAGCACAGAAAGACGCTGGAAGCGATCCGATCCAAGCCGGAACGGGGAGATATCACTTGGGCTGCTGTTGAGGCACTATTACTGGGAATCGGGTGTCGAAAACTCGAAGGTGAAGGATCACGAGTGCGATTTGTATCAGCAGATGGGGCAATCCTTCGAATTCACCGGCCACATCCCAGGCCAGTTCTCGACAAAGGTGCCGTTAAGTCTGTTCGCCGCTTCCTCGACCAAATGGAGATTGAAGAATGAACGCTTTTCAATACAAAGGTTACGTTGGCACATTCGAATTCGAACCTAGTGACGATGCATTCCACGGAGAGATTTCTGGTATCCGTGACGTGATTCACTTTACAGGCCGATCTGTCGATGAGTTGCGTCAAGCATTTCGGGAAGCTGTTGATGACTATGTGACTACTTGTGCTGAGATTGGAAAAATTCCTGAAAAACCATACTCTGGTCGTTTCATGGTTCGAGTATCGCCAGAAATCCACCGATTATCCGAGGCTGCTGCCAAAGCAACGGGAAAGAGTTTAAATACCTTTGCAGCTGAAGCATTGGAACGTGCAGCAAAAGAAACGATCCATCCATAGAATTGTATGGCTACGAGTTCTGTTTAACGCTGTTATTGGGACAGGTTGAGACAAAAATCAGTTCGCAGTGGACTTAAGCATATTTTTATCTACAATCTTACCTTCAATATTTTCGTACTTTTGAACAATCTTATCATACCTGCTGTCGATTTTTGTATCAAGCCTGGAGTACAACGTCCATATGGCACCGAGAACTAAAAGAGAAATAGATCCAATAATGCAAAGAATCCAGATTTTAAAAGCATGAAGCTCTTTTTGAATTTCTTTTTTTTCAATTTCAACTTCTGACAGCCTTCTGTCAACTATGGGCACAACAACTTCTATGCGCTCAAGCTTCGATTCGAGATTATCGCAACAGTCTCGAAGGAAAGTCAAGTCATCCGATGTTGATCTCCTTCGCGACAGAAATCTACTTATACGCTTTTGATATGCAGTGCTATCATGCCTGTCAGACATTTTGGCCTACCGATCAGCCATAATCATTTTAGATATCTCGAAAAAATTTCTTGAGATACACTCTAAAATTAGTTTAAAATTTTTCAAGTCAAAGTCACCGGCAACAACAAGGGAACTGCCGACATAATCCTCTCTGCATCTAGCAGTTATTTTTAAGATACAATTCGTAAAACTTGTTTCATCTCGTATATATTTTGCGACATGATAGTTATTTATCACTAAACATTCAGAAATAGATGGGCTCAAAGCACCCGATGGTATGATCGAACTAAAATTCGAAGATGTACTAAATGTCAAAGATTTATCAAATTCTTCCGGCACTAATGAACCAAATTTTATTTCTCCATCAATCGAATCCATAACAGACACAGCAGAAATATCCATCCCCCCCGAAGCAAAAACACCGTTAAATAATTTACAAAACTCTTCCGATATTTCCGCCGAACCACATTCCCAAAGAGATAAATCGGAAGAAAAAGCAATTTTTTTTGTGTCAAAATGCACATCGCGAATTATTTTATTGTTTCCGATTTGCAAATCAGTACTGTTAAAATAAGACAACGTTTCTTCTGGAAAAAGGCTGATATTTATATTATGGTAATCAGCTTCGTATCTATTCTTCCTATAGTCAGGAGAAAAAATCTCTTCTATATGCCGAGATAAATTTAGAAACTCTGAGCCTGACAACTCATAACTAAAATAAATTTCTATTTCCATAGAGCTCACCAATTCATAACTGCGATACATTCTCAATAGCCAGCAATCACCTGAGGTCGGATATCGTTCACAAGCAACAACAGCATAAAAATCATTAGCTACGCAAAAATCGCATATGGACGGTGCCCGCACCCGCCTTAATTTTAACCCAAAAGAATATACAGGGGAAGAAGAACCTGTTCATCGCTCGTGGGCAGCACCCGCCACAGTCGCGCCAACGTCCGACCAAAGTCCGAAAAACAGGCCGAAAAAAAGAAGAAGATCCCGTTGGCTACTCGCCAACGAGATCACTTTTTCACAGGGGCTTTTAGAATTATTTTAAGGGTTTAAAGCGGGAAACTCGCGTGTCAAGCAAGCGCTCTCCCCCTGAGCTACGGTCCTATAAACAGAATCAGGGAACAGGCTAAATGCCCCAAACTCGTCCCGAAGTCAACCCCAAATCTTTCGTTCCCAAGAAAAAGTTG
>JAEWCY010000036.1 GCA_023390395.1 Pseudomonadota bacterium
CGCCGCGCTCGAGGACCTCCTGTCCCGGGCCGACAGCCTCGCCCCGGCGGACGCCTGCCGACGCCTCATCGCAGCGGCCCTCGACCGACTCTCCCGGGACAACGTGACCGTGGTCCTCGTCCGCGTCGCTCCTCGCTGAACCAGGCCAGGGCCCGCACCGCCCCCCTGAGAAATTCCAATGTAAATTTGCCGCCCCAACCAGGTCAAAATCAAACGATTCGTCCAGCAACGGGGGCGTACGGGGAGCAATGCTTGCCGGCAATTCGACCTTGGTCGAAGTCAATCATTTTGACCGACCCGGGCCCCCGCCGCCTCAGCCCGCATTTCCCCAGGCAACCAGCAACTCCATTCGAAAAACCCTAATGCGCATGCTCGTGCGGCTCGCCTTCGTGCCCCTCGTGGACATGGTCGTGAGGGCCGTGCTCCCCGGCATGGCCGTGGTCGTGGACGCCTTCCCCCGCGCCGTGCTCATGGGGATGCTTGTGTTCGTGCGCATGCTCGTGAGCATGGACATGGGAATGCTTGTGGCTGTGTCGCCCAATTTCCGGATGCTCGTGCTCATGCTCGTGTTCATGGGTGTGTTCATGGCTGTGGTCATGGTGGTGTTCGTGGTCGCCTTTCATGGAGGCCTCCTTTTTGAGCTGACCATAATACTTTTTCCGACCTCGCCTAGACGGCATGTTCTTTTTCCGTATCGCACAGACAATGCGAAATACTGCTGCGTTTCCCTGTTGTCGCATACGGAATAACTACTCGTGAGCGGCCCCGGCTTCTGCCTGCCGCAATCGGCGGCCGGGAGGACGATAACATTCCCCCTGGAATCTCAGCCACAACCGCGAAGGGGGGCTTCCAGCCCCTCGGGCTGAATGTCGCTCAAAATAATATATTTTATCACTTCTTGACATACGATTTTAATTTTCATAACCGAAGGTGTTATTTTTTTAGATTTTAAATACATTGAAAAGGTATCAATTTAATTTTTATAATTGCTATGTATTTCCACCATGTTACCCAAAAGGAGACAAGATGATCCCCCGTCGATTCTCCCGAGCTGCCCTTCTTGCACTTGGCCTCGTTTTCGCCTCCTCGCCGTCTTTCGCAGCCGATCCCCAGCATACGGAGAAATCCGGCGAAACCATGCTCGAGGAAGTCAACGTCGTCTCCTCGCCCATCATCGAAGGGAACAGGGTGGACAGCTTCGCCAATGAGACGACGACGGTCTCCAAGGAGCAGATATGGGACCTCAACGCGCCCGACCTGACCTCGGCGTTGCGGCGCACGCCCGGCGTGACCATTTCCCGCTTCGACAACATCGGCTCCTTCGGCGGCGCGGAAGGCGGCGCGATCTTCATCCGGGGCAAGGGAGCCAGCCGGCCCGGCGCGGAAATCTCGGTCATGATCGACGGCGCGCCGGCCTATATTTCGGTCTGGAACCATCCGTTGCTTGATTACCTCTCCGTGGACCCGGCCAATGCCCTCACCGTGTACAAGAGTCCCCAGCCGCTCAATTTCGGCAACGGCCTGGCCGCCGTGGACATGACGCCCAAAAGCCGGGGCAAGGAAGGCTTCGAGTCGCGCGTGACGGCCCAGTACGGCTCCTACAACACGCCCCAGGAAACGGTCGAGACCGGGGGCAAGGTCGGCCGCTTCGACTACTACGCCTCCCAGAGCTACCGCTGGTCCTCGGGGTCGCGGGCCATGTCCGACGGCATGCTCACGAGCTATTACGGCCGCATGGGGTATGGCCTCACCGACAACTGGAACGCCCACGCCACGGTGCTGCGCACCGACAACTACGCCATGGACCCGGGCCCCGAGGGGGACGCCAGCCAGCGCCAAGGGAAATTCGTCACCCGCGACTGGCATATGGTGGCGACGCTCGCCAACAAGTACGACGTGGGCGAAGGCACGCTCAAGGCCTACTGGAACACCGGACAGGGCTACTGGTACAACCAGTCCGGCTCCTCCAACGACACCAAGACCGATTCGGACCTCTACGGCCTGCGCGCCAAGGAGAAGCTGCATCTCTGGCAGGGCGGGGAGATCGCCTTCGGCGCGGACATGGACTGGATCAGCGGCCAGACGGAATTCACCACCGACCCGTCGCTGACCATCAACTCCCTGACGGACTGGTCCTTCACGCCGGGCGGCTTGAGCCATTTCGACCGCACGACCTGGTCCATCTTCTCGCCGTTTCTGGGCGTCTCCCAGACGGTCGGCGACAAGGAAAGGTTTTACGCCACGCCCTCGGCCGGCCTGCGCTACTACGGGCACAGCCAGTTCCAGTCGGAGTGGTCGCCGCAAGCCGGCCTGGTCCTCGGTTACAGGGGTCTGGAACTCCACGGCGCCTATTCCCGGGGCGTAAACTACCCGGGACTCAACGTGGCCGCCTTCTCGCAAAACGTGATCACGTCCCTGGGCCAGAGCTGGCGCAGCCTCAAGGCCGAAACCATGGACCATTTCGAGGCGGGCGCGTCGTACAAGTACGAAACCCTCCTCAAGCTCGACGTCACGGCGTTTTCCGACAACGGCCACGACCGGTATGTGATGTATCCCTCCTCGGGCAAGCCGACCGGGTTTGAAAATTACGGTTCCTACTCCATATGGGGTCTGGAAACCACGGCCACCTACACCCCGCTCAAGGACCTCGCCCTTTTCGCCGGCCTCAACGCCATGGGGCACACGCCGCAGTACCTGCCCTACGTGCCGAACGTGAGCGTCAGCCTCGGCGGCAACTACCGGTTCCTGGAGCATTTCAAGATCTCGGCCGACGCCCAGTACGTGGACGAGATGTACGTGCTCTCCGAGACCCGGCGCGTGGACACGCGCAACACCTCGAAGGTGGACGGCTACTGGCTGGCCAACGCCAAATTCTCCTACTTCTTCACCGTGCAAAGACCCCGGGTGGAGACGGAGTTGTTCGTGGCCGTGCAGAACCTGACCGACACCTTCTACAAGTATAGGCCCGGCTACCCCATGCCCGGGACCGGCGTCTCGGCCGGCGTGGCCCTGACGTTCTAGCGCCGCTCCCCGCTGGCGTGCCGACGCTTGCGGGGAGCCGACGAGACGCTGCCGCCGGCGGGCACGTCCCGCTGCCAGCCGGCGCCGTCCGTCGGAAGGACTGGGAGAACACCATGAAAGAAACCGTTTCCACCGCCTTCGACCGGCGCGAGGCCTTCACGAAGCTGCGGGCGCATGGGCGGAGCTCACGCCGGAGGAACGGCGCGTGCTCATCGATCATTTTCGCCGCCACGGCCGCCACGATCCCGTCGACGTCGTCACGCGGCTGGCCTTGGAGGCGGGCTTTTCCCGGGTGGTTCCCAAGCGCCTGGACCCGGCCGGCTTCTACGCCCTGCTGCGCTTCGAGGCCTGAGGCCCCAAAGGAGGTTCCCATGCACGCAAAAGCCGCGCCCGATCCCCGGGCCGCCTTCTTCGACGCCCGGGCCGCGAACTGGGAAGCCAAATGCTACCCGCCGCCGGTGCGGGAAAAGCTCCCTTCCCTGGTCGCGTCCTTCAATCTGGCGAGCGGGGCAATGGTGCTCGACATGGGCACCGGCCCGGGAACGCTGGTGCCCTATCTGCAAGACGCCATAGGCCCGTCCGGGCGTGTGTTCCCTTTCGATCTGTCCTTGGAAATGCTGCGGCAGGCGCGGGTGAAGCTCGGGCCGGCGGCCCCGTCCCCGGTCCAGGCCACGGCCATGCGCCTACCCTTTCGCGACGCGAGCTTCCACGCCGTGGTCTGCTTCGCGGCTTTTCCCCATTTCGAGGACAAGGGCGCAGCCCTGTCGGAAATGGCCCGGGTGGCCAAGCCCGGCGCGCCGGTCATCATCGCCCATCTGCTGAGCCGCGCCGAGCTCATGGCCCATCACGGCGCCCACAGCGCCGTGGCCCGGGACGCCCTGCCCGAGGAAGACCGCATGCGCGACCTTTTCCTGCTCGCCGGCCTGCCCGATCCCGTCATCATCGACGCGCCCGGGCGGTATCTGGCCATATGCCGCAAACTGGCGAGCCCGTCGGAGAGCAGGCCATGACGCGCCTGGCACGCGCCCTTTGCGGCCTCGTCCTCGGCTGCGTCTGCCTGCTCCTGCTCGCCTCCCCGGGGGAGGCCAAACAACAGGAACCGCCCATCGTCATCGCCGCCGGCACCACGCTGGTGTCGGACATCGTGGACGACCTGGGCCAGGGGTTCATGACGGCGACGCCCATCATGCCCGCCGCCGCCTGCCCGGGACATACCGACCTGCGCGCCTCGGACATGCGCGCCCTCGTCGCGGCGCGCGTCATCCTTCTGCACGACTGGCAGACCCATCTGGATGCCGTCATGGGGCCGATTCGAAATGACCCGGCCCTGGCCGCCAAGGTCCAGGTGGTCGACGCGCCAGGCAACTGGATGGTCCCCGAGCGCCAGAAGGCCGCCACCCTGGCCGTGGCCCGGACGTTGGCCGCCGTCGATCCGCCCCGCGCCGCCCTGTACGGGGAGCGGGCCCGGGCGCGGACGGCCATGGTGGACAGGGTCGCGGGCGAACTGGCCGCCAAGGCGAGGCCCCTTGCCGGACTCCCGGTCATGGTCGACATGCAGCAAAAGCCCTTTCTCCAATGGCTCGGCTGCGACATTGCCGCCCAGTATGGGCGTTTCGAGGAAAGCGGTCCGCAAAAGCTGGCCCAGGCCGTGGCCGAAGCTCGCCAGGCCGACGTCCGGCTCGTGGCCGACAACCTGCAAAGTTCGGGCGGTTCCGGCAAGACCTTCGCCGAGGAACTGGGCGCGGCCTTCGTCGTGCTCACCAACTTCCCGGGCGGACTCCCCAACGCCCCGACCTGGGCCGAAGCCGTGTCCGCCAACCTGGACCGCTGCCTCGCCGCACTCAAGCGCCATGGGCAATGAGCCAGCCCTTGCCCTGCGCGGCATCACGGTCAAAAGGCGCGGCCACGTGGTGCTGCGCATCGATGCCCTGGACGTGGACAGGGGGCGGGTGCTCGGCGTCATCGGACCCAACGGCGCGGGCAAAAGCACGCTGCTCGCCGCCGTTTGCGGGCTGTTGCGCCTTTCAGGCGGCGTGGTGCGATTGTTCGGGAACGATTTGGCCGGTCCCGGCGCGGGCAAGGTCCGGCAGGACATCGCCCTGGTCATGCAGGCCCAGGACGTGGACCCGCGCCTGCCCATAAGCGTCCGGGAATCCGTCATGTCCGGCGGCTACGCCCGGCGCGGCTGGCTGCGGCCCCCGGGCCGGGAACTCGCCCGACGGGCCGCCGAAATGCTGGAGCTCGTCGGCATCGGCCATCTGGCCGGCCGCCCCCTGGGCCAGCTTTCCGGCGGCGAGCAGCAACGTGCGGCCATCGCCAGGGCCTTGACCCAACAGCCGCGGGTGTTGCTGCTCGACGAACCCACGTCGGCCCTGGACTGGCGCGCCCAGCGCGACATTCTCGGCTGCATCGCCTCGTTGCGCGAGCGGCTGGGACTGACCGTGCTGCTGGCCACCCACGACCTCAACAGCCTGGAAAGCCTGTGCCACGAGGTGCTGTGCCTGGAATCCGGCCGTCCCCTCTGGCGTGGTCCGGCCCGGGAAGCCCTCGACGCCGACCGGCTCGGCGGCCTCTATCAGGCCGCAGTGGCGGTGGTGTCCCACGGCGGACGGCGCGTGGTGCTTTTTTGAGGAAACGCCATGGATGCCTTTCTTGACGCGGGATTCATGCGCCATGCCGTGCTGGCCGGGCTGTTCGCCGGCGTGGCCTGCGCCTTGGCCGGCGTGTTCGCCGTGCTCATGCGCCTGACCTTCATCGGCGTGTGCCTGGCCCATGCCGCCTTCGCCGGGGGCCTCATGGCCCTGCTTTTCGGTTGGGACCCGCTGGCCGGCGCGCTGGCGGCCAGCCTCACGGCGGCGGCGGTCATCGGGCCGGTGGCCGACCGGGGGGAACTCTCCCCGGACACCGCCGTGGGCGTGGTCTTCTCGGCCATGCTCGGCCTGGCCATTTTCTGCCTGGGCCTGCTGCCCGGCCCCAAGACCGCCGGGCTCAACCTCTTCTGGGGCAACATCCTGACCGTGGGCGAACGCGACCTGTGGCTGCTCGGCGGCGTGGCCGTGGCGGCGAGCCTGGCCATCATCGCCTTTTTCAAGGAGATCCAGGCCGTGGCCTGCCATCGCCGCATCGCCCGGGCCAGCGGCCTGCCGGCCACGGCCATCTTCTACGGCATCCTCTTTTTTACGGGGCTCACCGTCACGGCCTGCCTGCCGAGCGTCGGCGGGCTGCTCGTCTACAGCCTGCTCATCAATCCGGCGGCAGCCGCCTACCAGCTCACCTACCGCCTCGGCCGGCTTTTCCTCCTGGCGGCGTTTTTCGGCGTCGTCTCCTGCGAGGGCGGGCTTTTCGTCGCCTGGAAGCTCGACGTGCCGGCCGGCGCGTCCATCGTCCTCGTGTCCAGCCTGATCTTTCTGGCCGCCGTGGCCTGCTCTCCCAAAAGAAAAGCCGGTTCCAGGGCCGAGGCGTAGCGGCCATGGCCGACAGTGCGCCTGAAACGCCCGAGCGGCGACAAACCGCGACTCCGAGTCGCCGCGCATGGCTGGCCTGGCTCTTGTCCCTGGCGCTCCATGGGGTCGTCCTCGTCGTCCTGGTCTGGTGGTGCCATGTTCTCGCGAGCCATCCCTCGGGCGGCGGCGGCGGAGCCGTGCTGGCCGTGGATCTCGCAGGGCTGGGATCGGGGGATCCCGGCCCTCTTCCCGGATCGGACGCGGCGGCGGGCGAGAACGAGCGGCCCCGGGCTGGGGAAGCGGCGTCCCCTCGGGCCGAGCGGGAGGCCACCCCGGAGGATGCGTCGGAGAGCGGCCGGGAAAAAGCGCTGCCCGTTCTGGCGGCGAGCGCCGCGAACGCGGCCCCGAAACCGGCCGAGCCGAAACGCCGCCTTGCCCGCAGGACCGCGCCGCGCCGCGCTCCCGCCGCTGCGACGGCTTCCGCAGCCGTATCCGGGCAAAGTCCGAAAGGTCCCGGCGCAAACGACGCCCCGCAAGCGGGCCCGTCGGGAATCGGACCAGGCCTGACCGGCGAGGCGTCCGGCCAGGGCAACGGGACCGGCGGCGGCAGCGGCGGCGGCGAGGGGCCTTCCGTCGGCCCGGGGCGGGGCGCCGGCGAAGAAGCCGGCATGAGCCTGGCCGCCGTGGACGTGAAGCCGAGAATCCTGCGGCAAGTCGAGCCGGCCTATCCTGCGGATGCGCGACGGCATAGGATCGAGGGAAGGGTCGTCGCACGGCTCCTGGTCACCGCCGACGGCGGGGTGCACGACATCAGCATCGTTTCCGCAAAGCCCCCCCGGATATTCGAGCAAGCCGTCATGGCGGCCCTTGAACAATGGAAGTTTCATCCTGCCAGGTACAAGGGGCGTGAAGTGGCGACCTGGGTCATGCTGCCGATTCGGTTCGATTTGAAGGACTGACGAGGCGACGCCGGTGCGATGCTCCCGCTCGCGCCAGAGCCGGCCGTCTCTTTCCACTCCCTGACACCCATCCTGAGTTATCTTGAAATTCCTCATCGTTACGTCGACGAGACCGCAATATCGCCCAGTCCGGCCAGTCGGATAAAAAAGGGGGCAGGCAAAAACAGCCTGACCCTTTGATCTTGTTCACTGGCGCGCCCGCAGCGATCCGAACCCCGGACCGTCTGCGGCAAAGGCCAAATCCAATCCAGTATCATACTGAATCAACTAATACTTTTAAGAAAATCGGACAACATCCCCGGACATGTTCTGCCTGGCGACGAAGGGAAACGGTTCTCCAGGGGGTATCCAGATTGCAGCGCCGGTCCGGGAGAAAAACCCATGTCCCCTGCCCCGCCCCACGACGACTTATCGACTTCCCAACATCCTCCAGGGAAGCTGCCAGGACGGAAAATACAAGCTGAATTTATTTGGCTTTTCTTGAATTCGAGCACATTATAGAAATAAAATCAATGAGTTAAGCATTTCTTCCGGTTGTCATGGAATTGCCCTGGGTTAAGAGGGTGGCTTGCAGTCCGGGAACACTTCGAACGGCATTCAAGAAGTCGTGGGTTCCTTTCCCTCCAGCTCCACCAAGACGAGGCCTTGGGCGACCCGACGGGGCTTGGCTTTGAGCGCGGAGCAAGCACCGGGAAGGGCGACTGGCCAAAGCCGCCGCACGCCCCACGCGGGAGGACGGACGGGCACCGGCGGCGATCATGCCCATGACGCTCATACAAATCTGTCGTTTTTTTGGCCGGACATGCAAAAATGTACGTCGTGAATGCGTTTGTCGCGGTCATTCCCTGCAACATGCCAATATTCCACGCGCTCTTATATGGCACAATTGTTGCAAAAATGAGACATGCTTGCTGTAGGGCGACCTTCCCTCTCACGGGTGTCTCTTTTACGGCGAAATGATCGCGCATAAAAGGAATCTTGTATTTCCCGCAGCCTTCTTGACGCCAAACGTCTTTCCCGAAGGCCACGCTCCGCAGGGCGGACGCCCTGCCCGGGCAACGTCATGTCAGGCGGCAGGGACGGCGGAGAGGGCGCGGCATGGGGTGGGCGCGAAGCAACGGCCGCTTGAGCGCAGGGCAGGAAACGCTCGCCAAACGGCGCAGCCAAACAGGTGAAGCAGCGGATGCAATCTTTCGATTTGATGCTGATACAGCCGTTCATCCAATCGTTCGTGTTGGCCATCTCGTCCATCCTGGAAGCGGAAGTGACGGTCGTGGACGGCAATCTGGTCCGCGTCGGCGGGTCGGGCTCCTATTCGGACCGCATCGGCCAGAAAATCTCCCATTCCTCGTTTTTCCAGAACATCATCGACACCGGCCGGGCCGGGTTCATCCGCGACACGCGCCAGTCCCTGCCGTGTTCCGGTTGCCCGCAACGCGCCGGCTGCCACGAGCTGGCCAGCATCGGCTTTCCGATCATGGTGCACGGCAAGCCCTCCGGCGTCATCGCCATCATCGCCTTCACCGACGAACAGCGCGAAAGCCTGCTGAAGAGGCGATCCATCTTGGCGGAATTTCTGAAGTACATGTGCGCGCTTTTGGAGAGCAAGCTCATCACCCAAGACTACAGCAACACCTTGGAGCGGCAACTGACGGCCATCATCAGCGAGGAACAGCGCCTCCAGGGCGACACCCCGTTTCTGGGCGACGACCTCCGTATCCGCGAGGTGCTGGCCCTGGTCAACAAGATCAGCGGGGCGGATTCCTCGGTGCTCATCAGCGGCGAGTCGGGCACGGGCAAGGAGGTGCTGGCCAAGCGCATCCACGCCTTGAGCCCGCGCCGGGACAAGCTGATGATCTCGGTCAATTGCGGGGCCCTGCCGGAAAATCTCGTGGAAAGCGAACTGTTCGGCTACGAGGAAGGCGCTTTCACCGGGGCCAGGAAGGGCGGCGCCGCCGGCAAGTTCGAACTGGCGAGCGGCAGCACGCTTTTTCTCGACGAGATCACCGAGATGCCGCTGACCATGCAGACCAAGCTGCTGCGGGCCCTCCAGGAGCAGACCGTGGAACGGCTCGGCGGCAAGGCCGCCATTCCGGTGGACATCCGCATCATCTCCGCCACCAACCGGGACATCGAGGCCATGGTCCGGGACGGCCTGTTTCGCGGCGACCTGTACTACCGCCTCAACGTCATCCCCATCAAGCTTCCGCCGCTTCGCGAGCGGCGAAGCGACATTCCGCTTCTCGTGGACCATTTCATCCGGCGCTACAACCGGATGTTCAAAAAAAACATCCAGGGCATGGACGACGAGGCCATGCAGCTGATCATGCAGCACGATTGGCCAGGCAACGTGCGAGAGCTCAACAACCTGATCGAATACCTGGAAAACATCGTCGACAGCGGCAAGCTCGGCGTGGCCGACCTGCCGGTGCAGTTCCAGCGCATCGCCGACACCCGCCCGGACGCCGCCGACACCTTGCGCAGCCGCCTGGAGGCGTATGAGAAACGCCTGCTCCAAAGCTATTTGCAAAATTGCGATGCAACCACCGGCATGCGCGACCTGGCCCAGCAGCTTGGCGTGAGCCGGGCCACGCTGTACCGCAAATTGGCCGCGTACGGCCTTTCCGGGTGCCTCAAAAACGAGACGCTGTCTTAATTGTGAGATTGTCGTGCGATCCCTGGCAAAAAGACCATCCGGACGTAAACGCGCCCCAAACGCTGTCTCGAAACTGAGACGATTTGCGGCCGCACACCAGCAGGAATTCACAAAAAAAGCAATATCCACCGTGTTGGCCCAGTCCTTGCTCTTCAGAAAGGCAACGCGCCCGACCAATGCCCCCCTTGTCGCCGCCATGGGACCCGACACAGGAACTGGGCAGCCGGAAAAGACGATCGGAAAGCCGCAGTGGCCGGTCGGGAGCGGTTGTCCAAGGAACGCATCTGGCAAGGAAACATTTCCGGGGAAGAATCGATGCATGCGAAGCAGGAATGCCGGGGCGAAAGCACCGGAATTGCAGCAAGGAGCGTGGGTCATGCAGCCTGACGACTGCACCTACCGGGCCTACGTGGAGATATTGCGGCGTCAACTGGTGGCGGCCCAAGGTTGTACGGAACCCATTTCCGTGGCTTGGGGCGGGGCCTTGGCGCGGGAGCGCCTTGGCGCCATGCCGGAAAGCATCGCTATCCGGTGCAGCAACAATATCATCAAAAATGTAAAGAGCGTGGTCGTGCCCAACACCAACGGCCTGCGGGGCGTGGACGTGGCCGCGGTCATCGGGGCCGTGGCCGGCGTGGCCGCAAAGAAGCTGGAGGTGCTCTCGGGCGTCGGCGCCGCGGACATCGAGCAGGCCCGGGCCTACCTGGCCCAGGGCATCTGCCGGGTGGACAAGCTGGCCTCCACGGCCAACCTGCACTTCGTGCTCACGGCCACGGCCAACGGCCACACGGTCGAGATCGAGATCATCGACGAGCACACCAACGTCATCCGCATCGAACATGACGGCGAGGTCGTCTTCCGCAAGGAGCGCGACGCGGCGGCGCACGACGAACCCGACTACGACTGCCTGACCGTGCGCGACATCCTGGATTTCGCCGACACGGTCCACCTGCCCGACGTGGCCGACCCCATCGGCCGCCAGATCGACTGCAACACCCGCATCGCCCGGGAAGGCTTAAGCGGCGACTACGGCGTCAGCGTCGGCAAGACGCTTCTGGCCGCCTGCGGGGACGGCGTCACGGTACGGGCCAAGGCCAACGCGGCCGCCGGCTCCGATGCCCGCATGAGCGGCTGCGAGCTGCCGGTGGTCATCAATTCCGGCAGCGGCAACCAGGGCCTGGCCGTTTCCCTGCCCGTCATCGAATACGCGCGGGAGATCGGCGCCGGCCAGGACCGCCTCTACCGGGCCCTGGTGGTCAGCAACCTGGTGGCCATCCACCAGAAAAGCAAGATCGGCTGGCTGTCGGCCTTTTGCGGCGCGGTCACGGCGGCCTGCGGCAGCGGCGCGGCCATCACCTACTTAAGCGGCGGCTCCTATGAGGACATCTCCCATACCATCGTCAACATCCTGGGCAACGTGTCCGGCATGATCTGCGACGGGGCCAAGCCCTCGTGCGCCGCCAAGATCGCCTCGGCCGTGGACGCCGCCTTCATGGGCCACTACCTGGCCAGGTCCCAGCGCTTCTTCCCGGCCGGCGACGGCATCGTCAAGGGCGACCTCGAGAAGACCATCCAGGCGGTGGGCACCCTGGGGCACAAGGGCATGAGCCAGACGGACGAGGAAGTGTTGCAGATCATGCTGGATAACGATTGAGGTCTGTGCGGAAACGGCCGCTGCTTGTGCCGGGCGCAAGGGAACGCCAACAAGGAGGGTGGAGTCATGGATGCGGAAAAAGAAATGATCGAGAAGGAAAGGGCCATTTCCGAAGTGCGCCTGGCCTGCTACCAGTTCGCCGATCTCTATTACTTCTTTGTGAAGGTGCTGCGGGAGGAGTTCGGCGAGGAAAAGACCATGGAGCTGTGCCGCAAGGCCCTGTACGCCAGGGGCTACGAGCGGGCCATGGACATGCGGGCCCGGGCCGAACGGCAGGGCATCAAGGGAACGCCGGAAAACATCAACTCGCTCAAGGACATTCCCTACCTGGGTTGGGTCAAGAGCTACGGCAACAAGCATTGCCCCTACGGCGAATCCTGGCTCGAACGCATCGCCGCCGAACCGTGGTTCCGGAAGTTCGCCAGCTACTACTGCGACGTCAACGACACGACCGTGGGCGAGGTCTTTTTGCAGGACCACTCGCACAAGATCTTGAAGAACGTCGTCAACGGCGATGCGACCTGTGCGCGATCGTACTACCCCGACAAGAAAGTGGCCGATGGAGAATACACGTATGCTGATTGCGCGCCTGAGTAAGTCCTTGAAATTCCGGCAGGTCCTTTTTCTTGTCGTCCTGCTGGTGGTGGCCCAGCTCGTCATCGAGGGCGGGAAGATCAACAAGCTCTACCTGCCTGCGCCTTGGGACGTGCTGGTGGAGTTCAAGAAGTGCCTGTCGGAGAACATCCTCTGGTCCAACCTGCTCGTCACCTTGCAGGAGTTCGGTCTGGGCTACCTGATCGCCGCGGTGCTCGGCATCGGCCTGGGGGTCGTCTTCGCCATTTTCCCGGCCATAGACGTCTTTTTCACCCCGTTTTTCTCCGCGCTGATGTCCATCCCCAAGGTTTCGATCTTTCCGCTCCTCACGATCTGGATCGGCATCGGCTTCATGCAGAAAGTCGTCATTGTTACTATGTTTACGTTTTTCTACATCTTTTTCAACACGAAATCCGGCGCGTCCGAAACCCACGGCAATTACCTGAAAGTGGCCAAGGTGTTTCGGGCCACCAAAAGGCAGATGATCTTCAAGGTCATGCTGCCCTCGGCCATCCCTTCCATATTCACCGGCCTGCGCGTGACCGCCGCCATCGGCGTCACGGGCGTGATTTTCGCGGAAATGCAGGCATCCAACGCCGGTCTCGGCTTTCTGCTCTCTGACGCGGCCGCGCTTTACAATACGCCACGCGTGTTTGTGCTTATCGTGCTTGTGACGGTATTGGCCGTGGTTCTGGTCGCCATCGTCGACTGGATCGAACGCATGTTTTTCAAGAAACACCATCGCAATACGAGCGTCAAATCAGAAGCTGCAAAACAATAGGAGTTCGAAATGCACAGCAATGGTATTCGCGCGCGTTTGGCCTTTGGCTTCCTGGCCCTCGTCGTTGTCCTGTGCGCCGCCACGGCCCGGGCCGAGGACGAGCAGCCTCCGGTGACCATCCGCTACGCACCCATGAAGGGCATCACCAGCATCGGCTTCTGGTTCGGCAACGCCCAGGGCTTTTTCACCAAGGCCGGCATCGACCTCAAGCTGGTGGACGTCAAGGACCCCATCCCGGCGCTGGTGTCCGGCGACCTGGATATGGCCGAGGCCAACACTTCCCAGGCGTTGACCGCCTGCAGCCGCGGGGCCGGGATCAAGATGGTGTCCTCGCTGTACCGTACGCGGGCCGGCTGGCTGCTGGTGGGCGGCAAGGGCGTCGGCTCCATCGCCGACCTCAAGGGCAAGACCGTGGGCATCGGCACCAAGGGCAGCGGACTTGACATCTCGGTGCGCGAAACCCTGGTCCAAAACGGACTCGACCCGGACAAGGACGTGACTCTCAGCGTCAACGGCCGCCACCAGCAGGCCTACGCCAGCCTTGAATCCGGCCAGGTCGCCGCCACCATCATCCACCAGCCCTTCGCCACCATCGCCGAGGAAAACGGCGTGGGCAAGATCCTGGCCAAGACCTGGAAGTTCATCCCGGATTTCCACACCGGCGTCATCGTGGCCAGCGACGCCTTCATCGCCGCCAACCCTGAGGCCATCCGCCGCATGCTCAAGGTGTATTTCGACGTCAACCGCTACGTGAAGGAGCCGGCCCACCGCGAGGAGTTTCTGACCTGGTGCGCGGAGTTCCTGCACATGGACCGCGCCCTGGTGGAAAAGGCCCTGGCCCTGGACGACGAGCTTTGGGAAAACAACCCCGACATCGACCTCAAGATGCTCGACGCCACCCAGGACCTGCAGATCAAATGGGGCATGCAGTCCCAGAAGGTCGATGCGGCCAAATACGTCGACCTGCAGTTCATTCCCAAGCAATAACGACGATCTCCGGCAAGGAGACTGCCATGGAACGAATCGCCTTGATCAAAGTCAGCAAGAAGTATTCGCCCGACGACGCGGAGTATGCCGTGAGGGACGTGTCCCTGACCATCCCGGACGGGGAGTTCGTCACGGTCCTCGGGCCAAGCGGCTGCGGCAAGAGCACCATTTTGGAGCTGGTCGCCGGCCTGTCCGAGCCCACCAGGGGCGACGTGTGCATAAACGGCCGCTGCATCAATGGGCCAAGCCCGGAAGTGGGCGTGGTCTTCCAGGACCCGGCCCTTTTCCCGTGGCGCACCATCCGCAGCAACGTGGGGCTTGGCCTGGAGCTGCACGGGGTGCCGTCCGAGGCGCGTCGCGAACTGGCCGACAAGTACATCCGCATGGTGCACCTGACCGGCTGGGAGGAAAAGTACCCCCACGAGCTCTCCGGCGGCATGCGGCAACGGGCGGGCCTGGTGCGCACCCTGGTCAACAATCCCTCCATCCTGCTCATGGACGAGCCCTTGGGCGCGGTGGACTACCTCACCCGCCTGTCCATCCAGGATGAAATCATCGCCATGTGGCAAAAAGAAAAGAAAACGGTGCTTTTTATCACCCACGATGTGGGCGAGGCGGTCTACCTCGGCACGAAAGTGGTGCTGATGACGGCCCATCCCGGGCGCATAAGCGAGATCATCGACGTCGATTTCCCTTATCCCCGGGACCGCAACGATCCGGCCATGCTGGAACTGGTCAGCCAGATCCTGGTCAAAATCAACCGGGGCGCGGACAAGCACGCCCCACAAGCGGTCTGCGGGGAACAGCAATGACGATGCACACAGTGACCAGCGACGTGCTGGTGATCGGAGGCGCGGGGGCCGCCGTCATGGCGGCGGTTTCCGCCCTGCGCCAGGGGGCCTCGGTGACTCTGGCTTCCAAGGGCAGGGTCGGCAGGAGCGGCAACACCATCATGGTCGGCGGCAGCTTCGGCATCGACGGCGAAAGCGCCCGGGAGGTCTGCGGCGAGCCGGAAGCCAACCAGGAGTACACCCGGGAAAAACTGTTCCATAAGCTCGTGACCAGCGCCTTCCAGATCGGCGATCAGCGCATGGAGCGCCATTTCGTGGACGCGGCCCCGGCGGCTGTGGCGGAACTGCTGGGCTGGGTCAAGGACGCGGGCCAGGTGTTCAAGTTCATGCCCAAGGCCTCGCGCTGGCGGACTTCCGGCCGCCCGTTCGGGGCGGCCCTGCGCCATGGGCTGAAAACCCATTCCGCCATCAACGTCTGCGAGGACGTCATGGTGACGGACGTGCTCACCAACGGCGGCACGGCCTGCGGGGCGCTCGGCTTCGACGTCTATTCCGGCGAGCTGACCCGCTTCAAGGCCAAGTCGGTGATCCTGGCCACCGGCGGCTACCAGCCGTTTTCCCTACAAAACTCCATCAGCGACATGACCGGCGACGGCATCGCCATGGCCCTTCGCGCCGGGGGCTCGGCCGTGGACATGGAGTTTTTGCTCTTCATCGGCACCATCCTGGAGCCCCTCTACGCCAAGGGGTCGCTTTTGCCCTATCTGCTGTCCATTCCGGCCATGTTCGCCCCGCGCCCGAAAGTGACCGACCTCGACGGCGTGGAGCTCGAATTCCCCGACGACCCGCGCTATCGGGTCAAGCCGGCGGACACCAAGGTCAACAAGCTCTTCATGACCTACTTCTACGGCAAGGGCATCTGGAAGAAGTGGGAGAAGTACGGCAACGCCTTCTACTACGACTACTCCGCCTACGGCGACGAGGAGATCCGGCAGGCCTTCCGGGCCTTTGCCGACTCCCAGAAGACCTGGCACCGCAAAGGGCATTACCACCGCATCGACCTGGACCAGCTGGCCGGCGACATCATCTCCAACGGCAAGCGCCTCAAGGTCGGTTTCGGCAACGAGTACAGCATGGGCGGCGTGCTGGTGGGCCCGGATTTCGCCGCGCACGGCGTGCCCGGGCTCTACGCCGCCGGCGAGGTGACCGGCGGGCTCTTCGGGGCGTTTCGAAGCGGCGACGGCCTGACGGAAATGCTGGCCCACGGCGCGACCGCCGGGGAAAGCGCCGCCGCCTTCGCCAAGGACGCCGCTTCGCGCGACGCCGACGACCTCGAAGCCAAGGCCGCCTGGCTTGAGGCCCCCCTGACCCGGACCGCGGGCTTGAGCCCGGTGGACGCCCTGGCCCGGCTCTACGCCATCTGCGACAAGGGATTCAACTATTACCGCAGCGGCCGGGAACTGGCCCAGGCCTATGCCGACATCGGCGCGTTGCGCGGCGAACTGGGCGGGATGGCCCTGTCCTGTCCGAGCCGCCAATACAATCTGGAATGGATGCAGTCGGTCATGGTGAAAAACCTGGCCCTTTGCGCCGAAAGCGGCATCTACGCCGCCCTTGAGCGCAAGGAAAGCCGGGGAACGCATCTGCGCGACGACTATCCGGAGGTCAACAACAAGGACTTCCTGTTCAGCTACGCCGCCAGCCTCGACGGCGACGTGCTCTGCTACGCCGAGCGCGCCCCCCAGGAGACCTTCCTGCCCCTGGACCGTACCGTCTACCCCAACATCGCGGACTGCATCGCCCAAACCATCCTGGAGAACGCCTGAATGAACGTGCGGATCAAAAAAAGCGACGGCCTCAAGGAATACCAGGTGCCCGCCCTGTCCCCCTCCATGACGGTCATGGACATCCTGGACTACGTCTACGCCAACCTGGACCGCAGCCTGGCCTATTACCGGCACAGCGCCTGCAATCAGGGCATCTGCGCCCGGTGCGCCGTGAAGCTTGACGGGAAGACGGTCCTCGCCTGCGCCGCCCAGGTGCCGGGAGACGCCGACGCCATCGTGATCGAGCCGGTTTCCGACAAGGTCGTGCGCGACCTGGTCGTGGCCTCCTGATCGCGGTCGCCGTCGTCCGGGGGCGGTCCGGGCCTGGCACGGGCCGCCCCTTCGCTTCGTCGCTCAAGCCCGGCAAAAGGAAACGCGTGCACAGTATGCAATACCCATTCGCCTTCGATCCCCTCTACGCCCCCCATCCGTCCCGGCGGCTGCCGGTGTGCGCCCGAAACGGCATGGTGGCCACCACCTCGGCCTTGGCCGCGGCGTCGGGCCTGGCCATGCTGCGCCGGGGCGGCAACGCCGTGGACGCCATCGTGGCCACGGCGGCGGCCCTGACCGTGCTGGAGCCGACCTCCAACGGCCTCGGCAGCGACGCCTTCGCCCTCGTCTGGAGCGGCGGCAAGCTCCATGGCCTAAACGCCAGCGGTCCCTCCCCGGAGGCCATTTCCATCGAGGCGGTCAAAGCCCGGCACGGCGGCACGGCCATGCCCCGCTACGGCTGGACCCCGGTCACGGTGCCGGGCGCGCCGGCCGCCTGGGCCGAACTCTCGGCCAAATTCGGCCGGCTGCCCTTTGCCGATCTGCTCCAGCCGGCCATCGCCTACGCCGCCGAGGGCTATCCCGCGCCGCCCATGCTCGCCTACCTGTGGGGCGAGGCCTTTGGCCAATACCGCAAGCACTGCACCTCGGCGGAGTTCGAGGAATGGTACCGCACGTTCGCCCCCGAGGGCCGCGCGCCCGAGGCCGGCGAGATCGTGCGCCTGCCCGGCCACGCCCGTTCCCTGGAGGCCATCGCCCAAAGCCGGGCCGAGGATTTTTATCGGGGGGATCTGGCCAGGCGCATCGTCGCGGACAGCGCCGCTTTTGGCGGCTATCTCGCCGCCGCCGACCTGGCCGCGTATCGGCCGGAATGGGTCGAGCCCATAAGCGTCCGTTACCGCGGCTACGACCTGTGGGAGATCCCGCCCAACGGCCAGGGCATCGTGGCCCTGATCGCCCTCAATATCCTCAAGGAATTCCCCCTGGAAAGCTGCGACGCCACAACGGCCCGCCACCTGCAATGGGAAGCCGTCAAGCTGGCCTTTGCCGACGCCCGCCGCTACGTGACCGATCCCCGCCACATGGCCGTGGATTACCGGCAATTCCTGGACCCGGCCTTTGGCGCCGCCCGCGCCCGCGCCATCACCGACCGGGCCGCCACGCCCACCGTGACGGACCTGCCGGCCGGCGGCACGGTGTATTTGTGCGCGGCCGACGGCGAAGGCAACATGGTGTCGTTTATCCAGAGCAATTACATGGGGTTCGGCTCGGGCATCGTGGTGCGCGACACCGGCATCGCCCTGCAGAACCGCGGCGCGGATTTTTCCCTGGAGCCAGGCCAGGCCAACAGCCTGCTCCCCGGCAAAAAATCCTACCACACCATCATTCCGGGCTTTGTGACCAAAGACGGCCAGGCCGTCGGCCCCATGGGCGTCATGGGCGGCTACATGCAGCCCCAGGGGCACGTGCAGGTGTTGTGCAACCTGGTCGATTTCAAGCTCAATCCCCAGCAGGCCCTGGATGCGCCCCGCTGGCAGTGGACGCGCGAGAACCGTTTCCTCGTGGAATCGGGCTTTCCCGTGGAAACGGCCCGGCAACTGGCGGCCCGGGGGCATGCCGTGGACGTGGCCCTGCACGACGTCTCCTTCGGCCGGGGACAAATGATCGTGCGCCTGGACAATGGCGTGCTCATGGGCGCGACCGAGCCCCGGTCCGACAGCAACATCGCCTGCTATTGAGGCGGCCTGGATTGGCTGGACAGGTTGGCGGCGCGGTCAAGCTCCAGGCCGATCGGCGCTCATGCCGCCTTGGAGGCCGGGTGGCCAACCCGATATCCGTCCATGGGGCGGTGGCCAGCGAAAGCCGTGCGCGACCGCTGCTCGCTGTAGAAGCGGAACCAGTCTCCGAGCCCCTGGCGGGCCGGGCTGCCGGTTTCGAATTCCCGCAGGGAGACCTCTTCCGATTTCACCGAGCGCCACAGCCGCTCGATGAAAACGTTGTCCATCCAGCAGCCCTTGCTCCTCCATGAAGAGGGAGACGCCGGCGTCCCGGAGCGTTTGGGTTCATTGCAAGCGGCTGCCCTGCCGGCCGGCCGACGCAACGCCTTCTCCTCTCTCTGCCTTGTAGATTCCCTTAAAATTTTCAATACATTACCTTAAAGAGCTTCCCACAGCGCAGCGCACTTCTCCGTGTTTTTACGGAGAAATGTCTAAGGGCATTTTTCATGCTCCTCCGTATTCCCGGATTGTTTTTCCGCTTCCTTTGCCCCATATTTCTGGTCAAGGAAGGATCACAGACACCAAGTGAATGCCATGCGGCTTGGGCTGTTTGCCTTGGTGCAAGGATCGACCTTTAACAATCCGCAATAAATGCCAAAGTTGTCATGCCGCTGGCCATGGCAGCAGAGATTGAGCCTCATATTTCGCCGGCGCTGCATTCGCCAAGATCCGTTGTATGTGGATCACAATTGAAATCGCCTTGCAAAGCTTCTGTTTTCGAAAATATGCATTTTCAACGTGCTGTCGACACGAACCGCACAAGCAGGAGACCGGCATGACCAAGGAAGCACAAGGCAAGACGCTGCACAATATCATTGCCAAGGCCTGTGTGGACAACAACTTCAAGCAACGTCTGCTGAAAGACGCGACTGCCGTGCTCAGGGAAGAAGGCATGGAAGTGCCTGTAGGGATGGAGATCAAGATGGTGGAGAACACAGGCGAGTTGGTTCATGTGGTGCTTCCGCGGGGAAAAAATGTGCATGCCTTGGACGATGCCGCGTTGCAAAAAGTTGTAGGCGGCTTCAAAAGGCCGAAGCCAAAGGATGATGACATCCCCCTTTTTGAAATATCGAAATGAAATCCAAAATTTCGAACACCAACCCACCCGGAGGAGAATTGCCATGACCAAGGAAGAGCAAGGCAAGAAGATGGGGCAGGTCATCGCCAAGGCCTGGGCCGACGAAGCCTTCAAGCAGCGACTGCTCAAGGATGCCACGGCGGTGCTCAAGGAAGAAGGCGTGGAAGTGCCGGCAGGGATGACCGTCAAGGCCGTGGAGAACACGGATGCAGTATTCCATCTGGTCGTTCCACCGAAGCAGGACGGCATGGCGGGAGTTTTGGACGAGGACGCGTTACTTGCGGTGGCGGGTGGTCGCGGAGAAATATGCAGCTATTGGGGTGACTTTAAATCATAATTTTTTCGAGGCTGAGATGCGTGTGAATGCTGGGTCAGACCGCAAATCACGACATGGAGTTTTCTTTTGCGCTCCGGGAACAGCAGTAAATGAAATCCAACATTATTACCGTCACCCCAAAATGGGAGGACTGCCATGACGCAGGAAGAGCAAGGCAAGAAATTGGGACAAATCATCAAAAGGGCTTGGGAAGACGAATTGTTCAAGCGACGCCTGCTTGATGACGCGAATGCGGTGTTCAAGGATGAGGGGTTTGCCATTCCTGATGGAATCAAGATAAAAGTGGTTGAGAACACGGAGAGGATTCATCATATTGTACTGCCAGTGCGTTGTCCAGACAATGTCTTGATGGATGAGGCCTTGTCGAAGATTAGCGCAGGCGGGATAGGGGTAACCCCTTGCGGCAACAGAGACGCTTGCGATCCAAGGCCTGGCCTTGCCCAATAGGCAGGGTGTAAGACGCCTATGCGCTATGTGATGCTGTTGTGAATAGCGAACGGAAAATTGATTCGGCAACGTGTGCGACCTGCTTTCAGCGTTTCATGTAACGTGCCGCCACGGCTTTGAGAGTTCTATCCCATTTTTCAAACGTGAGGAAAGCCACACTTCCACCCAAGGATCCCTGCCATGTCCAAAGAAAATCAAGGCATAAAACTGAGTCAGATCGTCAAGAAGGCCTGGGAAGACGATGTTTTCAAGCAACGGTTGCTTAACAATGCCAGCGAAGTGTTGAAGGAGGAAGGCTTGAGCGTGCCAGAAGGGATGGAAATCAAGGTTGTGGAAAACACGGAAACGGTCGTTCACATCGTGCTCCCGGCCAAGCACGCAGGCACGCCCCTGGACGACGAGGCCTTGGCGTCGGTTGCCGCCGGCTATACCCTTCCGGACGGGCTCGACAGGGTGAAACACAGCCCTTCCTTCTACGAATTCTAATAATGACAATCCCATTGCGAAGGCAATGAATTCTCTTCTATGGAGAAAAAGCATGGCCAGGATACAACAAAGCGACAACCTGGGGCGGATCATCAAGAAGGCCTGGGAGGACGAAGCTTTCAAGCAGCGGTTGCTTGACAACGCAACGGAGGTCTTCAACGAAGAGAGTATTGACGTGCCTGAGGGAATGGAAGTCAAGGTGGTTGAGAATACGGAAAAGGTGTTTCACCTAGTGCTGCCGCAGAAACACGTTCCAGGCGAATTGAATCAAGAACAACTCCTCTCGATTGCCGGTGGAAACGACATCAAGCGTCCGATACGCCCAAGCTGCCTACACCCTTCTCGTCCTGTGGATTGATACGGGTATTGACGCTTGCCAAGCGGCTAGGCTTCATGATTACGGTCATGATGCGCAAAGCGGTTTCGTCGATCCTCCGCCCTATCCGCTTTTGGCCAGGGCTGCCTGTTTCCGGTAGAGAACGGGGTTGCATTCGTTTGCTGGCATCGCCCTGCGCATGCCAGCAAGAAGAAGGATTGGAATGGCCCTCCAAGGATAGCGCATGACCAAGGCCAGCAGCATTCTCATCGTCGATTCCCACCCGCTCTTCCGGGAAGGGGTCAAGTCCCTCGTCGAGCCTCAGGCGGACTTGGCCATTGCCGGGGAGGCGGAAAGTGTCGCAGAGGTCGAGGCGGCGTTCAGGCGGCTTCCGCCCGACGCCATTTGCCTGGACCTGGCCTTGGCCGGGGCCCCGGGGTACGCCCTGATCGCGAACCTGCTCGGCTTGTTTCCGGACGTTCCCATCCTGGCGGTTGCCCAGAGCCAGCGAAGCGTGACCGCCGTGCAGGCCTTTCGTGCCGGGGCCCTCGGCTATGTTCTCAAAACATCCCGGCCGAGCACATTTCTCGAGGCTGTCCGCAGCGTGCTGCGGGGCAATTTCTTCGTTGACGCCAAGGTCGCCAACGAGGTGATTCACAGGCTTGTTTCCCCGGACAAGGGGGATGGGCGGGGAAACCTCCGCCATGAAGAACTTACCGGGCGGGAAACGGAGATCATGCGCCTGATCGCCCAAGGGGTTTCCACGGCAAATATCGGCAAGCGGCTCTCCATAAGCCCGCGCACGGTGGAAAGCCACCGCGCCAACCTCATGCGCAAGCTCGGGGCTGCGAACATGGTGGATATCGTGCGCCATGCCGTGCGCCTGGAGTTGGTCGACACCCGGGAATGGGGTCTGTGAGGCGAGCCTGGATCTTCCGGACGGCCCAAGTGCTGTACCCGGCGAGGCCTGAACGATTTTTCGCATCGGAGTTGTTGCTGATTGCCAGTGCTGTTGCCGGACATAGAGTCGGATGCACATGAAACAACAGGATTGCGGCTCGATCTAAATTACCGGAGGACGCCATGACCATGCAATCCGCCAGGGATTTTCTTGCACGTATGCGGGGTGAGCCGGCTTTGGCCGAACGGATGGCCGGCCTGGCTTCCGACGAGGAGCGGCGGGCCCTGGCTTTGTCCCTTGGCTTCGTTTTCACTGCCGCGGAACTGGACGCGGTGGGGAATGAACTGCCAGACGAGGCCCTGGCGCGCATCAGCGCCGGCCACAACGCCTCTTCGTGCGGCAAGCACGTATCCATCTTCACGATCGGATAATCCCCGCGCAGCGATGTCGGCCCGGTTCAGGGACTCCGTAGTTTTACCGAGACTCTTCTGTGGGAGTTTTTCACAAGTCTGCGGCTTCCACGGTTTTTTTCCCAGCCTCGCTTGGCATATACCGATGCAGTCGTTGGCGGGAGCTTCCAGCGGAACCTGGACGATCTCCCCTGGTGCGGACCTGACCCCGAACCCGATTGGAGTTCGATCATGACCAAGCAAAACCGATCCAACACGGTGGGAGACCGCATCGCCAAAGCCCGGGGAGACGAAACCTTCAAGCAGCGCCTGCTCAAGGATGCCACGGCGGTCTTCAAGGAACTGGGCGTGCCGGCGCCGCAGGGGATGCAGATCAACGTGTCGAGGAACACTGAGGAGCTGTTTCATCTGGCGATTCCACCGCAATCGGAGCCGAAGTCGATGTCTGACAATGAACTTGCGTCTGCCGTTGACATTGGGGAAAAGTCAGTCGAGAAGATTGCGGCCCGTGGGGTTGGAGACGCGATCCTATATGATGTGCTGCAACGTTCTGCTGCGAGTTGTCGTGTCGGACTGCTGACGTCAAGACATGGTGATGCATGATCAGGAACGCCGCGCTGTTCGGACCTTACGAAATAGAGCTTGAGGGACGCCGGTATTACGGCAACGTCTCGTTGCGCGAGCACCACGCGTTCGCGTACGACGGAAGCTCCTACGTCTTCGATGTGGACGGCGTGGCCGCCCACCGGATTTCCCCTGAACTGACCGCCCTGCTCGGCCGTCTGGAGGTGGACAAAGGCGTCCTGCTCCCCCAAGCGGTGATGGAGGCCTTGCGCGGTTTGCGGCTCGTGGCCGGAGAGGAGCAAGCGCCCCCCGGGATCAAGACGGATGGCGAAAGCGAGCCTTCGCCCGGCAAACCCGAGTTTCCGGTGGTGAACATCGGACTGTTTTTGGCCCAGGAGTGCAACATGCGTTGCGTGTACTGTTACGGCGATGCCGGGGAGTACGCGGGCGGGGGCCTGATGGACGAGGCCACGGCCTTCCGGGCGGTCGACTGGCTGGTGGAGAACTCCGGGAGCGTCCAAAAGATCAGCATCAATTTTTTCGGGGGTGAGCCTCTTTTGAACTTTCCCCTCATGCGCAAGATCGTGCCCCATGCCCGGCAAAAGGCCTCGGAAGCCGGCAAGGAGATGCGCTTCGGCATGACCACCAACGGTTCCCTGCTCACCGACGAGGTCATCGCCTTCATTCGCGATGAAAAGATCAACCTCATGGTCAGTTTTGACGGCCCGCCGGAGATCCAAAACCGCCAGCGCCCCTTCAAGGACGGCTCCGGCTCGTATGACCGGGTTGCGGCCAACGTGGGCAAGCTGCTGCAAGTGTTGCCCGGTCTGGCGGCCAGGGCCACGGTCTACGGCGACGCGGACCCCGCGCGGATCAAGGATGGTCTGAAGAACGTCGGGTTCACGACCTGTTTTCTCTCCCCGGCCTCTCCGGTCCTTTTGAACGGGGCGGCCGCCGCCGCATCGAACGGTTCCGGCGAGCGCAGGCTGGAGCGAATGGTCGCCCTGCATCGCCAGGAAGCCGAGGAACTGCTGGCGGCCATACGCGGGCGCACCATCGTCACGGAGAGCCCTCCCTCGGCCCTGGGAGCCATGGAGAACCTGGTTTCCGGGCAGAAGTCCTACTACGGCTGCGGCGTGGGCAAGGGGTTGGTTGGCATCACCGTGAACGGCGACATCTCCCCCTGCCACCGCTTCGCCGGCCTCCCGGACATGCGCCTGGGCAACATCGCGGACTACAAGGCCGCAGGCGCAAACGACTACCATCGGGCCATCGTGGACACCCTGGCCGGATGCCGGGGGTGCTGGGCCCGCTATCTTTGCGGCGGCGGCTGCTTCTACCACAACAGAGCCAAGACCGGAGACATGCGCCGGCCGGACGTCCTGGATTGTCGGGAAAAGCGGGCCATGTTCGAAGGGCTTGTGCACGTCCATTGCCAACTCGACGAGGCCGACCGGGAATACCTCAAAACGTGCCTGGAAGGCATTGATCTTGGGGCTCGTCAACCCTGAAGCCCGGTGGTTTTGGATCATTGCGGGATGGAAATCGCTGTCAGCAATCAAGAAGGAGAGCGACCATGACCAATGAAGAACAAGGCAAGAAGATGGGCCTGATCATCACCAAAGCCTGGACCGACGAGGCCTTCAAACAGCGCCTGCTGACGGACGCCACGGCGGTGCTCAAGGAAGAGGGAGTCACGGTGCCGGAGGGAGTAAAAGTCAAGGTGGTCGAGAATAACGAAAAATTGTTTCACTTCGTTATCCCCCACAAGGAAACGGTCAAGGAGTTGAATGAAACGGAGTTGTCCAACTTGTTTGTTGGAGGATCAGCCCCCACTGGTCTTGCAGCCGAGGCGGCTCAAGCGATCGCCAAGGTAATCAGAGATTTGGCAGCCGGGCGGTGATCGTCCACCGCCAAAGGCCGACACACGCATCACACGAAGAAACTGATCTACGCCGGAAGACGACGCCGAACCAGCCAAACAAGATTGACGGAGGACAGCCATGACCAATGAAGAACAAGACAAGAAGCTGGGTCAGATCATCGCCAAAGCCACGGAAGACGAGGCTTTCAAGCAGCGTTTGCTGGCGGATGCCACGACAGTGCTCAAGGAGGAAGGGGTGGCGCTGCCCGATGGATTGAAAATCAAGGCGGTGGAGGATACGGACAAGGTGATGCACATCGTGTTGCCGCCCGCACCCGGGGAATTTGCCCTGTCCGACGTCCAGCTGGAAGCCGTTTCCGGGGGGTTCATATTCAAAAACCACTAGCCGGCATCAAAAGCTCACGGCATGCGGTTCCCTGAGTGACAGGCCGTGGCCCATGCGCCATCAAAGGCGAATCCCGTGGACAATGTTTTCCTGTAACGATTCATGGCCAGCGAGAAGATTTCCCTGCCGGGCAATACCATCGGCCTTGTCCCCTGGCATGCTTGCAATGCCATGTGCCGGCATTGCGCCACCGACGGGTCGAGAGGCAACGGCGCGGAAATGCCGCATGGCGATGTGCTCAGGTTGCTCGAGGAGATTGCATTGCATCTGCCGGCCGGCTGGCGTCTGGCCTTGTCCGGAGGGGAAATATTTCTCCATTACGAGCGAATGCTGGAATACGTCAAACTGGCCAGGGATCTCGGCGGGTGCGCCACGCTCATGACCAACGGCTACTGGGCGGGAGAGTATTCCAAGGCATATAAAATAATCAGGCAATTGCGTTCCCTTGGCGTCACGTCCCTGGGCGTGAGCACCGACGCGTTCCATCAGGAATTCGTTCCGGTCGACAATGTCATAAACATCATCAAGGCCGCGGGGAAAGTCGGCCTCACCATACATGTCCGGGTGGTGGCCACCGCAAGTTACGGGTTGCGCCAGGCCGTGGAACAATTGAGCCGCGCCCACCCGTGGTTCGTGACGTTCACCGAGATGCCCCTGATCCCCTGGGGGAGGGCCAGGGACATCGACTCCCGGGAACTGATCCGCAGCCGGAAGATCCCGGCCGGGAAATGCCCTGGCGCCGGCCCGATGATCAAGGCTTCCGGCGAGGTGACGCTCTGCTGCAACGCCCTTGCCGCCGGCGAGGCGTTGACCGTCGGGACCCTGGGCGAACATTCGCTTCGCGACCTTCTGGAAGCCTATAAGATGAATTTGCTGCGAAGGCATCTGCTGGTTCACGGCCCCGCTTCGTGTTCGCGGTTCCTGGACTCGGCCCAGAAACGAACGCTGCGCGACATGGCCTTCACCCATGAATGCCATCTCTGCACCTGGTTGTTTGGAGGCAGCGGATGGGCGGACCGGATCGTCAAGGGCATCCAGGATCGCGTGATGCGCAAAGCCACCGCGGCTTTCTTCCGGGCGAATCCCCGGTATTGCGTCTGACACGCGGCCGTTGGACCATGCCCGGAGGAGGGCGTGATCCGTCAAGCCGCCGTGGTCGGGGCGTCAAGCAGGCTTTCGCGGCGCGACGGGCCGGTCATGGCCCTGTCGGATGAAAGTCCAGGGTCTGGAATTTTCCGTTGGCGAAATGTTTTATGTACAAGACGGGAAAGATCAACTCGCCCAGTTCGTTCAGGCGCACCTGGCCGAGGGGCCCGTCCCAGTCGAAGTGGTTGTCCATGGCGTCCGTCACCTTGTCCGGATCGACCGTGCCCGCCAGCTTCGCGGCCTGCGCGTACAGGCGCAGGGCGTTGTAGTTGAAGCCGGCCTGGGCGTCGGGATACTCGCCGTAGGCCTGGCGGTAGGCGTCCACGAAATGCGCGGCGGCCTTGTCCGGCTGGTCCGCGGTGAAAGGGGTGACCAAAAAGACCGACGTCCGCCGGGGATCGGCCACCTGGGCCAACTCCGGGGTGTCCCATTGCGAGCCGCCGATGAAGGGCTGCTCGATGCCTTCCGCCGCCGCCGCCTTGATGAGCTTCACCGCCAAGTCCACCGGGCCGGAATAGAAGATCGCGTCGAACGGCCGGCTTTTCACGAGGCCCGCCAACTCCTGGCCCACGCTTTCCCCGCTGGCCTGCGGGTCGACATCCAGACGCGACACGATCTTCATTTCCCGGGCCCTGGCCTCGGTCTCGAAGGTATTGGCGTGAATTTTCGCATAGTCGTTGTCGGAAACGACGATGACCACCCGGGAGAGTCCCCGGGCCAGGCAAAACGAGGTCAGGTAGCCCATTTCGTCGGAATCGTAAGGGGCGAGGCGATAGAGCATGGGCAGGTTGACTTCATGGAAAGGCGTCGATTCCCCGGTGAGCAGGGTCAGTACGTCACGGTAGGCCAGGACGATGGACATCGGCAGGGCCACGTCGCGCCTGGTGGACATGACGACCATGGCGGTTTCGGGGTTGTCGGCGATCTCCTGGGCCTGCTTGACGGCCAGACGCGGATCGTCGGGCACTTCGTTGCGCCACAACTTCACCGGCTTGCCCAGAATCCCGCCCGCCTGATTGATTTCCTTGGCCGCCATTTCCAGGCCCTGCCAGGCCTGGCGGTTGGCTTGCCTCCAGTTGCCGACCGCCGCCACCAGCAGCTCCTTGGAAGCCAGGATCCTGGCCAAGTCCTGGCCCACGCCGGCGCGGGCGGAAGTCAGGCAGCCCGCGGCCAGAACCAGCGCCGGACAAAGCAGCAGGGCCGTCTTAAGCGATTTGACGCTTGGCCAGTTCATGGAAATAGCCTCCTTTGTCCATGAGCTCCCCGAAGGTTCCGGTTTCGGCCACCTGTCCGTGGCGCAGGACGTAGATCCTGTCGGCGCCCATGACCGTGGAGAGCCGGTGGGCGACGACCAGGCGCGTCACCTTGAGGGATTCGATGCTCCGCGACACCACGGCCTGGGACTTGTTGTCGAGAGCGCTGGTGGCTTCGTCGAAAAAGAGAATGCCGGGCCGTCTGGCCAAGGCCCTGGCGATGAGCAGCCGTTGGATCTGCCCGCCGGAAAATCCGGCCCCTCCGGGAGGCACGATGGTCTGCATGCCCATGGGCATGGCCAGGATATCCTCCTTGAGCCCCACCTTCGCGGCGGCTTCCCAGGCCTCGTCCATGCTCAGGTTGGCCGAGCCGCAAATGTTCTCGAACAGGCTGCCCGCGCTGGGCTTGTCGTCCTGGAGCACCACCCCGATCTGTCGCCGCACGGCCCGCACATCGAGATCGCGAAGATCCTGGCCGTCGTAGTAGATCGTGCCCGCCTCCGGGGTCTCGAAGCCCAGAAGCAGCCGGAGCAGCGTGGATTTGCCGGCCCCCGAATCGCCGACCAGGGCCACGAACTCGCCGGGGGCCACGTGGATGCACAGGTCGAACAGGATGGGCCGGCCGGAGGGATCGTAGCGGAACACCACGTGGCTGATTTCGATTTCCCCCGGCCTGGCCTTGGGTTTGGCTTTTGTCGCGTCCACCTCCGGGGCGGTCTGCAGGATGGGTTTGGCCCGTTCGTAGAGAGGAACGACCACCAGGGAGCTGGAGAGGACGGAAACCAGCTGGACCATGGCCACCTGGAAGGTGGCGAAGGCGGCGTAGAAAGCCAGGAATTGGCCCAAAGGCAGGGCGTTTAGGCGATAGTGGAAAAACCAGTAGTACAGGGCCATGGTGGCCAGGGAAGGCAAGGCGGCGTTGACGGCCGAGGCGAGGTTGAAGGCCGAGCCGGCCTGGTAGCCCAAGGTCTGGGTTCGCGCGAACAGGTCCGTCCAGGCTGCGAAAGCCCGGGATTCGGAGCCGGTCAGGCGCAGCTTGTCGATGCCCGTGAGGTACTCGAGCTCCATGCCCTGCTGACGCCCCCGAAGATCCATGAGGGCGCGCTGCTTGTTCACCATATAGCCGCTGATCAGGCCGGTGAGAACGAGGTTGGCCAGCACGAAGGCATTGGCCAACACGGCGAGCCGCCAGTCGTAGAGGAACAGCAGGGCCAGGTTCGACAGAGAGAAGACCACGGCCAGGAGGGCGTTGACCGTGACCCCGGACAGGATGCTGTGGATGGTGTTGATGCCGAGGCAGCGGGAGGCCAGATCGCCCGAGGAATACCTTTTGAAGAACGCGGTGGGCAGGCCGAGAAGGCGGTCCATGACCGCCGCCTGCACCTTGGCGTCGATTTTGCCCTCGATGCGCAGCAAGGCGATGCCCTTGGCCACTTCGAACAGCGCCGCGGCCAGGGCGCAGACCAGCATGATGCCGCCAAGCTGGACCAGCATGCCCTTGTCGGCCTCCGGGATGGCGATGTCGATCAGCGCGCTCGTCAGGATCGGAGCGGCCAAGCCAAGCAAGGCGGCCAGCCCGCCCACGGCCAGAATCATGAGGATGTCCGCCCGTTGCCCGCTGAGGGCGAAGGACGCCAGATCCAGGATCTGCAGCGGGCGGTCCGGAAAAGGCCTGTAGAACATGCAGGCCTGGGGGGCGATCTCGGCGGCGGCGGCGCTGTCCAGGTCCCTGACCTGGCCGGTCGCCGCATCATAGAGGTCGTAGCGGGCGCTTCCCTTGGGCAGGGCCGCGGCCGGAGCCTGCGCGTGAAAGACCAGCAGCGGCCCGCAATCGCGCCTGAACCAGTCCTTGTCCAGGTTGACCCGACGCACCCGGAAACCCGAGGACACGGCCAAGGCGCTCACCCGTTCCATGGGGTCGGCGTCGGCGGGCGAGGAGCAGGCCCCCGTCAGGGCGATGCCCGAAGCCTTGGCCACCAGCCGGCAGGCGGCGGACAACGGGTCGTCGGTCCCGGTCGCTTCCAGGGAGGAGGCTTTGCCCGGGGAGATCACCTGGGCCATCTTGGCCAGGGCGCCGGACAACGAAAACCGGTCGATGCGGGCCCTGGCCTCCAGCCGTTGCCGCTCCTTGCGGGCGGCGTCCTTGAGCCTTGCCTCGACCCCGGCGACCACGCGGCGCGCGAAGGCCGCCACGGCCCCGGCCAAAAGCCCCTCGGCCAGGAGGGCGGCGGTGTCGGCGACGCGCAATGCCGCCTCTTCCTCCACCGTGATCCAGGCCTTCCCGGCCAGCGGGACGAAGGTTCCGACCTCCAGGGACCCGAAGATCGGACCGTCTTCCAGAAAGGCGGCCCGGCCCCGATCCAGGCGGGCCCAGACCACGTCGTCTCCGGTGGTCAGCCTGGTCCCGGCGGGGAAAACGGCCCGAGGCGCCGGAGTGAGAACCTGGGTATTGGCGCTGAGCACGGGACGGCCGATCAGGGCGGTGGTCAGGTTGGCCACCCAGTTGTCCACCTCCGCGGCGCCGAAGGACGCAAGCCTGTCCGCCCGGCCGTCCGGGCCGCCCGCGGCCATGAGCGCCCAGTTTCGGGAAATGTCTGGCCCCAGGCCGAAGAGGACGTCCCGGACCCCGGCCGTGAACAGGAAATGCCGTTGCCCGGCCTGCGGGCCGTCGCCGGACCGGACCAGGAAGACGTCCAGCGCCGCCCCGGCCACGCGGCAACAGACGTTTGGATCATCGAGTATGAGGGATTTGCCTGACAGCATTCCGGTTAGCGCGGAGAAAACGGCGTCGTGGCCGGCAACGTGTTCATTGGTTCCTGATCAATTCCCGATAGGGTCCGTCGACGGCCGCAAGTTTCTCGTGGGTCCCCCGCTGCACCACCCGGCCCTGGTCCAAAACGATGATTTCGTCGCAGTCGCGCACGGCGGAGAGCCTGTGCGCGCTGATCAGACAGGCGCAGCCCCGCCGCCGGAGCGCCTCGCCCACGTGCTGTTCCGTCAGCGGGTCCAGGGCGCTGGTGGCCTCGTCGAGAAAGAGCAGTGCGGGACTTACGGCCAAGGCCCTGGCGATTTCCAGGCGCTGGCGCTGACCGCCGCTGAAATTGGCCCCAGCCTCCTCCACCCGGCTCATATAGCCGCCGGGCCTGGCGGCCACGTCGTCGTGGATGCAGGCGTCCCTGGCGGCTGCAAGCATCTCCTCCTCGGGGATGGTGTCGTCCCACATGGTCAGGTTGTCCCGGACCGTGCCCGCAAACAGGAAAATGCTCTGGTCCACCGCGGCCACGGAATTGGTCACGACCCGCTTGGGAAAGGCGCGCATGGGCTGGCCGTCGTAGAGGATCTCCCCGGACCAGGGGGCGTACAAGCCCGTTCCCAGCTTGGCGATGGTGGATTTGCCCGAACCGCTGGCCCCCACCAGGGCCACGCTCTGCCCGGGCGCCAGCTTCAGGCAGAAGTTTTCGATGAGCGGCGGATCCAGGGGGCTGTAGCCGAAGGTCACGTTGCGCATCTCGAAATGCCCGGCGAGTTTGTACGGGCCGTCCGCGAAGCGTCCGTCGCCTTCCTCAAGGGAGGCCATGGCCGGATCTTCGGGATGTCGCAACACGTCGTCCAGCCGTTCCAGATCGGCCCGCACGGTCTGGAACTGGCCGCCCAGATTGACGAGCTGGTTCACCGGGCTCATGAAATTGCCCATGAGCCCCTGAAACGACGTGAGCATGCCGATGGTCAGGTTTCCCTTGATGACGAACAGGCCCCCCAGGCAGAGCAGAAACATCTGATTGATGGCCGTGAGCAGGCCCGGGACCACGGAAAGCATCTGCGAGGCATGGTTGAGTTCCTGGCCGGCGTTGACCACTTTGGCCTGATGCCCGGCCCACCTGGCGAAAAAGTCGGACTCCGAGCCGGTGGCCTTCAATGTCTCGATCATCTGCAAGCCGTTCATGGTCACCCCCATGAGCTTGCCCATGTCCTGCTGCAGACAGCGGTTGACGTCCGTGCGCCGTTCGGAAACCAGATGCAGCGCCACGAGGTTGGCCGCGGCCATGGCGAGGCCGATGGCGGTCAGGCGCCAATCATAGCAGGCCATGACCAGGGCGTAGAGGATCATGGTCAAAAAGCCCACCGCGGCCGTAGCCATGGGGCCGGTGAGGAGCGTGGCCACGTTTTGGTTGAGCTGGACCCTGTTGCTGACGTCGCCCGGATAGCGCTGGTTGAAAAAGTCCACCGGCAGGCGCAGCAGGTGCCAGAAGAATTTCCCGGAACCGGACAGGGCCAGGCCGGTTTGCAGGCGCAGGAGCAGCTTCCCCTCGAAGAACCGCAAGGTCCCGGCCGCCGCTGCCGTAAGCCCCATGGCCCAGAGCAGCGGCCGCATCCATTGGCGCATGCCCTCGCCGAGCACATGGTCGAGGAACACGATGTTGAAGGAGGGGCCGAGAATGCCCGTCAGGGTGAGCAACGCGCCAGCCAGGAGCACGAAGGCCAGGGCCCGGGAGGAACAGGCCAGACGCCGGCCCAGGCTGGCGAAAAGGTCGGGTTTGTCGCCCCCGGGGGTGAAAGCCGCTCCCGGCTTGAAGATCAGGGCCACCCCGGTGAACAGGACGTCGAACTCGGACAGGGGCACCTTCCTGGGCCCCGCGCCCGGATCGTTGATGAAGGCTGTCCGGCCCTTGATCCCCTCGAAGACCACGAAATGGTTGAACCCCCAGAAGAGCACCATCGGCAGCGGATGCTTGTTGAGGTCTTCCACTTCCAGGCGGTAACCGGCGGCTTCCAGGCCGTAACGCCGGGCCGCCTTGAGGATGTTGGCGGCCTTGCTGCCGTCTCGGGACACGCCTGTCTCCCGGCGCAGGATTTCCAAGGGGACGTACCGCCCGAAATGGGCCAGAATCATGGCCAGGGAGGCGCAGCCGCACTCCGTGGCCTCCATTTGCAGGATGGTGGGGGTCTTGACCCTGCGTTCGCGCCACTGCGCCTGGGCGGTCACGGCTGGGTTTCCGGTTCCCGCACGCCCTGGCCCAGGACGTATTTGTTGAACAGGGGCACGACCAGGGAAATGGGCCTTTGGCGCTCCACGATCACCGAGGCCGAGCACAGGGTGCCGGGCTCGATGGCGAAACCGGGACCGGACGAGGAGGACCACTTGTAGCCGCTGGGGGCGGCGTAGTCGGGCACCAGAATACAGTGGATCCCCACCATGACGCCCGTGCCCGCGAGCTGGCGCACCAGCTCGGGATTTTGCAGCACCTTTGCCATCTCGGCCTGGGAGGAGGGATAGGCGGAAATCTTCGTCACCAAGGCCAGCATGCTGCCGTAGCGCTCCTGCTTGGCCGTATCCGGCGAGACCTGCACGACCATCCCTTCCTTGATGCGCAGGCCCTGGTCGGGAGTGAAGTACAACACCGCTTCAAGGTAGGCCACGTCGCCCTCGGTCCGTTCCAAGGTGGCGATGGGCGAGCCGGGATTGACCACCGAACCCACGTCCACCCCGGCCGCGACAACTCTGCCGTTGTAGGGGCTCACCACGTCGGTGTTGGTTTCCAGGCTGTTCATGGCCGCGCGCAGATCGCGTTCCGCCGCGGTGACCTGATTTTGCAGATCCAGGAGTTGCTGCTCGTTTTTGTTCTTGAGCTCCAGGAGCTGGGTCTCGATGCTCTTGCGCTCATATTCCATCTGGGTCAGGCGTTCCTGGGTCTTGTCCGATTCGCGCAGGTACTCGAACTGCTGCAGCTTGGAGATGGTCCCGTTCGCGACGTAGGGGGCCATGCCCTTGAGGCGCTCCGCATACCAGCCCGCCTGGGCGTGCAAGTTGCCGATATCCGCGTCCAGGCGCTGTTTCTTCTGTTGCAGATTGCGCAGGCTGAGGCGGAGGTCCTCGCCGCCGAAGGCTTGCGTCAGGCGGTATTTTTCCCGCAATCCGGACAAGACGGCCCGGGCGCTCTTGACCTTGTCGGTAAGCGCGATCTGCCCGATCCGGGCCAGGGTCTGCCCCCGTTTGACGCGTCCTCCCTTGACGAAATACAGGGTTTTCACTTCCCCCGCGCTTTGGGCGGCCACGATGAACACGCCCGTATTGCGCAGCAAAATGCCCTTGCCGACGACTTTGGTGGGCAATGATCCGTAAAAGCCCCAGACAAGGGCGCAGGCGAACAGGCCGGACATGGCCAAAAGGGCCAGCCGTATGGCGGGAGAGGATATGCGTACGAGCTGGTCGAGCTGCTCCGGCGAGGAAATACGGGCCAGAGCCTTTTCTCTAAACAACCCATTTCCCATGGCATTTATTAAGGATTTTGCCCCTGAAAATCAAGCGGTCGCCCTTGTGTCCCAGTCTCTTTTCTTACGGAAGACCGTTGTCTGGCAAGTCCCAATAATATGCCGGGATATTAAGTAGTTGATGTGTATTTTATTCCATTGAAAGCGAGGCGGGTCGAAGGGGGCATTCTTCGACGCTGCTTACACCGTCAAAAAGGGGAGGATTCCCCCCGCCTCTCCCCTCCCCGCCATCAATGGAATGAGGAGAGGACATGTGCCTCATCTGACAAAAGGTCCAACAACAAAAGCCCGGTCTAAAGGAATGGGGACTGCGAAGGTCTGCCGGATGGGGCTTTCCCTGATTGATGACTTGCAGTTTTTGTGTGACAATCGGTTCTCGTCGACATAGCCGGTGGCCTGATGCTTCCCCACGAAGGGGCTTTCGCCGCCAGGGAAATTTGGCATTGTCGGTCTCACGTCCGGACCATGTAACGGAAATTGCATTTTACGCAACTCATGATCTTCCTTATTGCGCCTATATTCTCTGACTCGATCTTCATTCGAGCCAATGGAGCTTACGCAATAGCCATGCGCCAAAAGTGACGATCCGTCAAATTCTTGGCCTCCTCTAAGGAGCTTCAGTGGATAAGAATCGCAGATGGCCCTTTGCGCTTTCCTCTCGCGTTGGCGATGCTGCACTCGGGCGGGCCGCTCAAGTACATATGCCCATGATCAGGCAAGGCATGCCCTTCGACCAGCTCCCCCCCGAATGGCTCGCACAGCCCGCGAAAGACTCCGCCGATCTCCTTGCGCAACGTTCCAACGATCGCTTCCTTTCGATATTTGGGGATGGACACGGCGTGGCACCGGCAAAGCCAACGAACGTGCGCTCGGCTTTCCCATTTTCGCCGAGGCTCTCCTCTTCCAGGTCCCCCCGGGCTTGGGGCCGGGAGCCTGCTTTTTGTCCTTCCAGCAACCCCGGATCGGTCGCGCCTTTTCGGGTCGCACCGCCAGAAGCGGTGGTTTGCCTGTTGGAATGAATACATCTGGCAACACGTCGCATTGCATCTCGCCGGACGGACGTTGAAAATTGATATCCAGGAAAGCATCCATGTCAAAAGTATTGCATCTTTCTCTTCTTGTTGCCCTGCTCGCCATTATAGCGCCTTGCTCAGCCGACGCCACAGGGGCGTTCAATCAGTTTGTCGGCTTGGGCGACAGCACCCTGGACAGCGGCTATTTTCGCTATACGTCGACGGGAAACGCGTCAGCGGATGCCATGGTCGCCTCCGCCGTCGCCGGCGGCGCCCAGGGCGGCTGGGTCGGTCCCGGGGTGATGACCTCCACCTTTTTGGCGGCAAGGTTCGGCCTCTCCGCCGAAACGGTCAGCGCCGGCGGAACCAACTTCGCCAATGGCAGCGCCTATACGGCCCCCCTGAGCGCCACTGCCGGCGGTTCCCCCGCTCCCGGCGGACTGTCCGGGAATGTGGCCGCCACCCAGCAGATCGCCGACCTCCTCGCCTCCACCGGAGGCGTCGCCAATGCCCACGCCCTGTATGTCGTCAACAGCGGCAACAACGATCTGATCTTCGTGCAAAACCAGGGAACCGCCTGGATCGCCGCCAACCCTGCCTTTTTAAACGGCGTCGCCTCGGAATTCGCGGCCGGCGTGGCGACCCTGCAGGCGGCCGGCGCCCGCACCATCATGGCGCCCAATACCTTTTACACATCGACGCTGACCGGCTCGGGCGGCATCGTCCCCGCGAGCAACATCGACGACTACGCGCGTGCGGTCGCGTATGGGATGACCAAGTGGTCGTACCTGACGGCGGCCGGCGTGCGGTTTATTCCTGCCGACCTCACCAGCCTGTTCCAGTTCGTGGCGACAAATCCCGCCCTGTTCGGGTTCACGCCGTCCTCGGTGCTGTCGGCCAACGCCCCGTCCCCGGTCGCCGCCCTGGTGACCACCTGGGCCGACATTACCCCCGTCCAACTGCAAACCTATCTGTTCGTCGACGGCCATCACCTGACCACGGCCGGCCAGAAGATCGAGTCGGATTATGAAGTGAGCCTGCTGACGGCCCCGAGCCTGATGTCCCTTTTGGCCGAGGCTCCGGTCCAGGGCGGCCTGGCCCGTGCGGCCGTCATCCAGGGGCAGATCGACCTGTCCGGCCAGCATCGCGGCCCGACAGGCGTCAACGTCTGGATCGGCGGCGGCGTCGGGGCGCTGACGCTCAGGAATTTTTCGGGTTTTCCCGATGTGGCCGGCACGCCGTTTACGGGATCGGCGGGAGTGGATTACCAGATGCCGTGCGGACTCATCGTCGGCGCGGCCTTTACCGCCGGGACCCAGACCCAGCGGTTCTCCATGGGCGGCGGGCATTTCGACCAAAACGACCAGGCCATAAGCCTCTATTCCGCCTACCAGGCCGGACCGGTCTGGGGCAATGTCGTGGCCTCCTACGGCTGGTATCAGGACAACATTGCCCGCGACGTGACGTTGGGGCTTTTCACCGACAGCAACAGCGCCGACACCACGGGCTCGTCCCTGGCCCTGGCCCTGCGCGCCGGCGGCGACATCCGCCTGGGCCCGGTCGCCACAGGTCCGGTGGCGGGTCTGGTGCTGCAACGGGTGCGCATCAAGGGTTTTGCCGAAACCGGCGCCAGCGGCGCGCAGACCGGCGGCAACGGCGTCACGGCCCTGTCGTTTGGCGAGCAGATACGGGATTCAGCCATAAGCCAGTTGGGCTGGCGCGCTTCGATCGACGTGGGCGACTGGCGGCCGTTCGTGGAAGCCAAATGGAACCACGAACTGGTCGACCAGGCGGACCGCAAGGTCAAGGCCGCGCTCACTTCGACCACGGCCGCGCCCTATTCCATGGCCGCCGCCCCGGTCAGATCGGATTGGGCCACGGCCAGTGCGGGAACTTCCTACAAGATCAGCGAGCGGGTGCTGGTGCGGGGTTCCGCTTCAGCCACCGCCTTTGATTCGCAGACCGTCAGCTACGGCGGCGATGTCGGCGTAAGCGTCAGTTTTTGAATCCGGATCGCTGGCGACCGTTCCGGCCGAGAACCCGTCTGTTGTCTAAGCTTGCGTCGTCATTCAATCTTTTTTGTCGTCTTTTTTCCTGTGGGAATGGATCGAGACCCACGCGATGCCGCCGATAAAAACCAGGAACATGACCGCAACCAATATGTCATCTATTGGAAATTTCATTGGATTCCTTGCTGCTGAAAGTGCTGCCGATCGATATCGAACAAACATTTCATATTTGAAAGAAAAACTCAACTCGACTGCGACCCGCCGTATCCAAGCCAAGACAACTGGTTTGAAAAGCTCTGCTCTCAGGAGACAATGCAAGCGGAGCAGACGGAACGGATCGCCCCCGTCCCACTGGCCCGGGGTGCGACCACCGGTCCACCGGCTTGCGCCAGTTGCCCCCCCCGGGGCCGGCCGCCTCTTTCCGCACCATGCCCTCCATCTCAGCCCCGTTGAAGTTCCTCGCTTTTCCGTCATCCCAGCCAAGAGGCCATCCCCCGGTTCTCCACACGAAAAAAGGGGTCAGGCAAAAACAGCCTGACCCCTTGATCTTGTTCACTGGTGCGCCCGCAGGGATTCGAACCCCGGGCCGTCTGCTGAGAAGGCCTCTCTTGAATTTCCAACGTATCGCAACAACTGTATTTTTAGAAAACTACAGTTCTTTTGACAACATCGATCTTCGTCTGAGCATTTTCTGTTCTCCAGCATTTATCCAAAATCCCGGACATCCAGGGCTGGAGAACCTCTTGCAGCGTTGTCAAGTCGAGTATTCCGGACGCCGAGTCACCCTGAAAAACCATTATGTGCCTTCAAAAGTATCCGCTTGTTCCTGCCTTTGTATCTGACTCCGGTTTCCGCCGGCTTCCCGAACTCTTCCAAAGGCTATCTGGACCGGACATTCAATCACAATGAACTGCTCATCGGCAACCTCGCCGTGAACTCCGTCCACAGGACCGTCGTTGCGCCATAACCGGCCGTCATCTCGCCCCTGGCGAAACGCGACTGCCGTCATGCATGGAATACCCTCTCGTCCTATCGCATCATGCCCATTTCCGCACGGCCGCCACCGCATTGAGCCCGCCAAAACCGAAGGAATTGTTGAGGGCGGCGCGGATGGGCATGGGACGGCCCACGTTCGGCACATAATCCAAATCGCATTCCGGGTCCGGCCCCAAAGAGTTGATCGTGGGGGGGGCCATGTCGCGGCTCACGGCCAGCACGGTGGCCAGCATCTCCAGGGCCCCGGCCGCACCCAAGGCATGGCCGAACATGGATTTGCTGGCGGAAATCGCGACCTGCCGCGCCCGGCTCCCCAGGACCTGCTTGATCGCCGCAGTCTCCATCGCGTCATTGGCGCGTGTGCCGGAGCCGTGCGCGTTGATGTAGTCGATGTCCTCCGGCGCCAGGCCGGCGTCGGCCAGGGCCCCGGCTATCGCCCGCGACGCCCCGCCGACGTCGGGCGTGGTGATGTCCTTGGCGTCGCAGCTCATGCCGACGCCGGCGAGTTCCGCGTAAATGCGCGCTCCCCGCGCCTGGGCCGCTTCCAGCGTTTCGAGCACCAGCATGGCCGCTCCCTCGCCGAGCACCAAACCCGCCCGATCCGCCGAAAAGGGACGGCACACGTCCGGCGCCATGATGCGCAGGGCCTCCCAACCCTTGAGCGTGCCGAACGTCAGGCAGGCTTCCGCGCCTCCCGTGATCGCCCGGTCCACCACGCCGGAACGCAGCAGGCCAAGCGTCACGCCGATCGCGTGCACGGCCGAGGCGCAGGCGCTCGCCACCGTGAACCCGGGGCCGGTGATGCCAAGGGTCATGCTGATATGGCTCGAACCGGCATTGGACATCAGGCGCGGAATCGTGAACGGGTGCGCCCGTGCGTTGCCTGTCCCCATCATCTTCAGGAACGAATCCTCGAGGGTGTTCTGGGCTCCCACGCTGGTTCCGGTGATGACCGCCATGCGCTGCGCCGCTTCCGCCGTCAACGCCAGGCCGGAATCATCGAAGGCCTGCCGCGCCGCCGCCACGGCGAACTGGGCGAACCGGTCGATCATCGACACTTTCTTGGCGTCGAAATAAAGGCTGGGGTCGAAGTCCTTGACCGCCGCCGCCGGATACCTGGCCGTCAGGTCGAGCCAGTGAAAATCGGCCGGCGCGATGCCGCAAACCCCGCTGAAAAGATTGTGGCCGTAAGTGGCGAGATCCTGCCCGATCGGGCTGATCACGCCCATGCCGGTGATGACCACGCGACGCATCTGTCCCATGTCTTGCACCTTGTCCTTTTCACGTGGCGGGACTGTTCCGGCTGGCCCGGCCGCGCCGCCCCGTTCCGAGACGGCGTCAGGCCGGCCGCCGACGGAAGGGCGCGTCCTAGGAGGCGGCCGTGCCGGAGATGATGTTTTCGACCACGGCGATGACGTCGCCGAGGGTACGGTATCCCGCGGCGCTGGTGTTGGCGTTAAACGGCAGCTCGATGCCGAATTTCTCTTCCAGGGCGAAGATGATTTCCACCATGTCCAGGGAAGTGATGCCCAGGTCGGCCACTTTGGCGTCAAGGACCAGGCTGGCCCGGTCAACCAGAGAGACCTGGGCCACGATATCCAGGATAACATCGGTTTGGGACATGTTCTTCCTCCATTTTCCGGACGGATTTCCCTCGCCTGCCGCTCCAAATACGATCCTGCCGTCCGCTCTCAGGCAAAACGAACGCCAAGCCCCGACGGATCAGGACACGCCAAGGGCCTGGAAGAAACGGACCGTGTGCGCCGCCACGTCCTGGCACTGCTGGTCGATGGTGATCATATGGAAGCTCTCGTCAAGCAGCACGGTCTCGATCGGGCCGGCCAAATGTTTTTGCAGATAGTGGACATTCCACAGGCTGGTGACGTCGTCCTTGGCGGCATGCATGATGAGCGCGGGCGTGCGGATGGAAGGCATTTCCCGCATGACCACCCGGCGCAACCGCCACAATTCCCGAAGGCTGGCTCCGGGCGTGCCGGTCAGGCCGGCCTGGCTGCTGTCGCCCGAGGCCATCAGGGCAACGATCCGTTCGCGCAATCGGTCGTTTTTGATGCCGTAGGGAAACGACTCGGGGAAGCAGTGGTTCCGGCCCCAAGGGGTCAGCAGCAGCAGGGGCAGGAAGGCATGAAGCCTGGAGACGGACCGGCCGTCGTGCCGCAGGGAGGTCGAGTACAAGCCGACCCCGGCCACGGTTTCGGGATGGACGGCCGCCAGGTGCAACGCCAGCAGCGCGCCCATGGAGAGGCCGGCCGCGAACACGCGCCGGCAGCGGCCGGCCAGAAAGGCCAGCCCCTGCTCCGCGCTGGCGCACCAGTCGCGCCAGCCCGTGGCCAGCAGATCCTCCTTCGTGCCGCAGTGGCCGGCCAACTGCATGCCATAGACCGTAAATCCGGCCCGGGCCAAGCCCTTGCCCACGAACTTCATTTCCGCGGGGGCGCCGGTGAGCCCATGCAGCAACAGCACCCCGTTGGGGCCCCCCTCGAAAAGGAAGCCGTTGTCCTTTCTTACCATGCCCATCCGGTCGACTTGCTCCCAGACGAAGGCCAAATCAAGCGTCGATGCAGCGTTTGAACAGCTGATCGAGCAGGTCCAGGGCCAAGTCCATCTCCTCTTGGCTGATGGTCAGGGCCGGGGCCAGCGTGAACACGTTCTTGGAGTAGCCGCCCACGTCGAGGACCAGGCCGCAGGGCTTGCCCTTGGCGGACAGCGAGCAGCGCATCCCCTCCTCCACCATGCGGTCCGTCAGGGCCCTGTCCGGCGTGAACCCGTCGGGGCGGCAGATCTCGACGCGAAGGGCCATGCCGAGCCCGTCGACGTCGCCGATGACCGGATAGCGCTTCTTGAGCTGCCGCAGCCCGTCGAGGAGGTAGGCCCCCTTGGCGGTCACCATGGTTTCGTAGTCCGCTTTTTCCTCCTCCAGCATGCGCACCACCTCAAGGGCCACGGCCGTGCCGAGGGGATTGCTCGAAAAGGTGGAATGCGTCGAACCGGGAGGAAACTTCTCGGGGCTTATCAGCTCCTCCTTGGCCCATACGCCGGAAAGCGGGTTGAGGCCGTTGGTCATGGCCTTGCCGAAGACCAACACGTCGGGCGTGATGCCGAAATGCTCCATGGCCCAGAATTTTCCGGTTCGGAAAAAGCCCATCTGGATTTCGTCGTCGACAAGCAGAATATGATGTTCGTCGAGCACCGCCTTGAGCTTTTCGAAATAGCCCTGGGGCGGGACGACGTAGCCGCCGGTGCCCTGGACCGCCTCCACGTAGAACGCGGCGTATTCGGCCTGGCCGGCTTTGGGATCCCACACCCCGTAATATTCCGTCTCGAACAGGCGGGCGAACTGCTCCAGGCAGTAGAAGCCGCAATCCTCGTGGTGTTTCCCATAAGGGCAGCGGAAGCAATACGGATAGGGGATAAAACAGGCCCTGTCGCCAAAGTGGCCGTAGCGACGGCGGTAGCGGTAGCTGGAGGTGATGGCCGACGCGCCCAGCGTGCGGCCGTGGTAGCCGCCCTCGAAAGCGAACACGAGACTTTTGCCGCCGCAGGCGTTGCGCACGAGCTTGAGCGAGTCCTCGATGGCCTGGGAGCCGCCCACGTTGAAATGGACGCGCCCCTTGACCCCGGCCACGCGCTCCATGCGCCCGGCCAATAGCGCCGCCAATTCGACCTTTTCGCGGTGCAGGTACTGGCAGGCCAGTTGCGGCAGGGTGTCCACGGCCTTGTGCAGGACGGCGTTGAGCCGGGGATTGGCGTAGCCGAAGTTGACCGCGGAGTACCACATCTGCAGATCGAGGTACGGCCTGTCCGCGGCATCGTAGAGATAGCTGCCCTCGCAGCGCGAAAAAAGTTTGGGGGGTTCCAGGTAGTGGACCGTATCACCAAAAGAGCAATATTTGGCCTCGAGAGCGAGGAGGGCTTGTTCATCCATGGGTCGGGTATCCTTCATAGCCAAGACCGGACGCCTGTCGCCGGACGTCGTATCGGCCCTGGCCGGGGTTGAAGAGCAGTCGTTGCACGTCGGAAAAATCCTGGTAGGCCGCGTGGGGCAGGGCCAATTCCCGGCACTGTCGCAGCAACGCGTCCTTGGCCAGCACGAAATCCGCGACCTCCCGGGCGGCGCAGAAATCCGAAGCCCCGTCGCCGACGAGAACGGCCTGCGTGCCGGGCTGGCGCAACGCGCGCATCAGGGCGCACTTGCAGGTCCCGCTGGCCGAGAGGCACCCTTCCTGGGCATACGGGAAAGAGAGGGCGTAGCGTCCTTCCCCGAGCTGCTCCAGCCGGTTGGCCCGCACGGGCAGGTCCGCCAGGCCGTGATTTCGCAACACGCGCCGGATGATGGAATCGAGACCGTCGCTGACGATCGTCACGGGCACGCCAGCCTCCCGGCACGCCGCGACGAAATTTGGAAAATGCCGGTCAATAGCCACCGTGTCCGCCAACGCGTCGAGCTGTCGGGGAGAGCAGCGCAGCAGGGCGACTTGCCGCCGCATGCACTCGAGCGAGCCGATGCGCCCGGCTCGCCAGTCCTCCTCGATCTCCCGCCACTGCGGCAGGGCGTAGGTTTCCAGCAAGACGTCGGTCACGTCCCTTACGGACACGGTGCCATCGAAATCACAGAAAATGCTATACCTTGCCCGCATGCGACATTCCCGGATGTTGAAGGAAGGAACGGCTCGTCGAGACAGCGGGCGTGATATGAAGACAAAGCCTCCCCCATGGCGAGTTACGTCTCCGTAATATTCAGAGCAGCGGCAACCCATTTCGGGGCATCGGGCAGAGGGCCTGTCCCGCGTCGCTCCGGCGCGGCCTTGGATGCCGCGCCGCCTTCCTCTCTGCCGGTAGGGAACCGGAAGCCGGGGAGCCGGCCAGGCCCGGCTTGAAGTCGCCGGATCAACGGCGTATGGGAACACGATCGGCAGCGGCTTTTCGAGCCTGGGGACGCGGCCCGAACGACGCCATGTCCGACGTCTCCCCGCCGGAGCCCGCGCCGCAAGGCGTGTCGCCGGGAGCAAGGCCTCTTCCCGCGTCCGACAAAGGGCCAACGGCGAAGCGCCGTTGCGGTTCTTCACGGAAACACCCCTCATGCCAAGCCCTTCCCAAGCCGTCCGCAAGGTCTTCGTCGGGTTGACGCTGGCCATCGTGCTCGACACCGGGCTGCAAATCCTCTGGAAGGCGGCTGTGGCGGACATGCCCGACCAGCCGACCTTGTGGCTGACCATCGAAAACATCTTCCGCCAGCCGGCGTTCTTGTTCGTGGGGCTGCTCATGGCCGGACAGGCCTGCAACTGGATGGTGGTGCTCGACCACGCCGACCTCAGCTACGCCCACGCCATCACCTCGCTCAGCTATGTCTCCGTGGCCGCGCTTTCCGTGCTGTGCCTGGGCGAGTCCATTTCCCTGACCCAGGCTCTCGGCATCGCGCTTATTCTGGCAGGCGTCTGGTTTGTCGGCAAAAGCGGCCACGACGGGGCGACGACCGCGGGCGAGGCCCCATGACGCCGACGCATTTCGGCATCCTGCTCGTCCTTGTGGCCACGGCCATCGAAGGCTTTGCCCAGGTCTTCCTCAAGAAAGCCGCCCTGGTCCGGACCGGCAAGGGGGCGTGGCGGCTGCTCGGCTTCGCCTGTTTCGGCCTGGAAACGCTGACCTACACGTGGTCCTTGCGGTTCGTGGCGGTAAGCGTCGCCTTTCCCCTGGGCAGCCTCAGCTTCGTGGCCGTCACCCTCCTGTCCCAGTGCCTGCTTCGGGAACGGGTGGACCGCAGGCGTTGGATCGGCGTCGGACTCATCCTGCTTGGCGCGAGCCTTGTGGCGGGAAGGACATGACGCCCGCCTACGCCGTTTCCTTCGTGGACTCCCAGGCCGGGATTCCCCCCGCCTTGTGGGAGGCCTGCCTCCCGCCTCCCCTGGAGGGCCGCTGGTGGTACGAAGCCTTGGAGCAAAGCGGACTGGATGACCAGTTCGTCTTTCGCTACGCCGTGTTGCGCGATGGCGACCGGGCGGTCGGCATCGCCCCGCTGTTCCTCATGGACGTGCCGCTCGAGATCGTTGCTCCCCAGGCCCTGCTGCGATTGGCCAAGGCCTTGGGACGATTTTTCCCGTCCCTGCTTTTCCAGCGCACGCTCTTCGTCGGTTCGCCCTGCGCGGACGAAGGCAGCGTGGGCCTGCTCCCTGGCGTGGACCGGCGCGCGGCCTTCTTGTGCCTGCAGCGGGCCCTCGACGCGCAGGCCCGGCGACTGCGCCGGCCGATGCTGGTCTGGAAGGATTTCCCCCGGTCCTGCGCGGCGGACCTGAACTGGCTCGCGGCCGAGTCCGGCCTTTTTCCCATGACCAGCTTTCCGGGGACCCTGGCGCAGTTGCCTGGCCCGGCCAAGGAAGACTATTTCGCGGCCATGAAAGGCTCACGCCGGCGGCAGCTCAAAAAGAAGCTGCGCGTAAGCGCCGAGGCGGTCGCCGTGGACACGGCGGTCCTCCAGCATCCCACGGAAGCTGTCCTCTCCGAAATATTCAGCCTTTTTTGGGAAACATACGAGCACGCGACAACGAAATTCGAACGCCTCAACAAAGCCTTCTTCGCGCGCATGGCCGCTTTGCCCCAGGCCTTCTTTCTCACCCTGCGGGAAGCCGCCACCGGCGACCTTGTCGCCTTCATGCTGTGTTTCGACCTGGGGGGCCGCGTCATCAACAAGTATATCGGCCTCGATTACAGTCGCCCCAAGGAATGGTCGCTCTATTTCCGCCTCTGGGAAGCGGCTCTCGACTGGAGCCTGGCCAGGGGGGCCTCGGCCATCCAGAGCGGCCAGACCGGATATGCCCCGAAGATGGAGATGGGGCACAGGCTGGTCCCGCTGACCAATTACTGCCGGCACCAAAACTGGATCATCCACCGCCTGTATGCGGCAGTGGCCAAGGGCATCGCCTGGAAAACGCTCGACCCGGCCTTGGGACGGTACGACGCCGAGGAGGACGTCGCGCCCGAGGAGCAGTGATGCGCTGCCGCGGTCTGGCCCTGGCCTGCCCGGGACTTCACGTTCTTCCGGGTCCGCCGCGGGGGATCGCCTCCGCGTCGTCCATCGAACCGAAAAAATGCCGCCCGCCGGACCCAGGCCGCGAAAAGGCGTGCAAGGGCCAAAGGCGCATGTCGCGCGCCCTTGCGCTTTCGCGCTTCGGGATTATGATTGGGGCCGCAGCGAGCCTTCGCCTGCGCGTCCTCCGGTCATGCAACCAACCGAGCCCACATTGCCCATTCCCCCGAAACGTCCGGTCTTTTTCGACCCCAACAACAAGCGTTGGCCGAAAGTCAAGGCCGGGGCGTTCCTGGCGGCGGGACTGGTTTCCGCCGCGCTTTTCGTGCTTGTCGCCAGCGTATTGCTCAATCCGGCCCTGGATTCCCTTTCCCTGCCCTCGGCCCGGTTCCTGCCGCACCCCAACCACACCAGCCCTCCGACGCCCCTGGAAACGGCGGCCGCAACAGACGCCCGGCTGTCCAAGCTCAAGCGCATCCTGGCCAAGGAGATCAAGGCGTCACGCCGCCACCCGCAGCCCGCTCGCAATGTCTCGACGCAGCCCTACGCCAACAAGGCCATCGGCTTTTTCGTCAACTGGGACGACGCGAGCCTGAGTTCGCTCAAAAAAAATATCGGCAACCTCGACATACTCATTCCCGAATGGCTGCATCTCGTGAACGGCGACGGCGCCATCCGCGAAGACAACCCGGACAAGACACGCGAAGTCCTGCGCTTTATCCAGTCCACCCGCCCGGGCCTGCCCGTCATGCCGCTCGTCAACAACTTCATCGACATGACCTGGCGCGGCGATCTCGTGGCGCAGGCGGCGGCCAAACCCGAGGCCCGGACCCGGCTCGTGAGCGCGCTGCTCGAGTATGTCCGCGACAACCGTCTGGCCGGCGTAAGCCTCGACTTCGAAGACCTCCCGCCTGCGGCCCTGAAGAATTACCTGCGCCTTGTCACCGAACTCGCGGCCGCCTTCCACGCCGAAAAGCTCGCCGTCTCCGTGAACGTCCCGGCCGCGGACCCGGCCTTTCCCTACCGTGCCGTCGCCGAGCAGGTCGATCAGGTCATCGTCATGGCGTATGACGAGCACTGGGCGGCCGGCAAGCCGGGCCCCATCGCCAGCCTGCGCTGGTACCTGAAGGCCCTGCGCGACCGGGCGGCCGAGGTGCCGGCCGGCAAACTGGTGGTGGCCCTGGGCAGCTACGCCTACGACTGGCCCAAGGGAAAACCGGCCGAAGAGAAGACCTTCGAGGAAGCGGTGCTAACGGCCAAGGAATCCGAATCGACCATCAGCATGGACCCGGCTTCGCTCAATCCGCATTTCCGCTATCAGGACGAGAAGGACATCGACCACGAGGTCTGGCTCATGGACGCGACCACGGTGTTCAACGCCATGGTCTCGGCCATGCCGCTTTCGCCCGCCGGCTTCGCGCTGTGGCGGCTCGGCGGCGAGGACCCGTCCATCTGGACGTTCTTCGGCGCGGACTGGAATCTCGGCGCGCAAGCCGCCAAGCGCTTGGAAGGCATTCGGTTCGATTACGACCTGGACTACGAGGGCAAGGGCGAAATCCTGCGCATCGCCCAGACGCCAAGCCTCGGCCGGCGCACCGTGAGCTACGATGCCAAGGCGGGGCTCATCGCCGGGGAACGCTTCGAGGAGTATCCTTCCCCGTATGTCATCGAACGCCACGGCTTCACGCCCAAGACCGTGGCGTTGACCTTTGACGATGGGCCCGACCCGACATACACGCCTGAAATCCTGGAGATCCTGCACAAGGCCGGCGTCAAGGCCACTTTCTTCGTCATTGGCGGCAACGCCGAAAAAAACCCGGACCTGTTGCGACGCCTGTACGCCGAAGGCCACGACATCGGCAACCATACCTTCACCCATCCCAACATCGCGGACATTTCCCTCACCCAGCTTGGGCTCGAGGTCTCGGCGACGCAACGGCTTTTCGAGAGCGTGCTTGGCCGTCGGACCCACCTTTTCCGCTCCCCGTACGGCGAGGACAGCGAGCCCGAAACCCAGGACCAGGTCAGGCCCCTCGAATACCTGGGCAAACAGGGCTACGTCTTCGTCGGCATGCGCATCGACCCCAACGACTGGAGCCGGCCGGGCGTGGACGCCATTGTCGACGAGACGTTGCGCCAAGCCGAATCCGACGAAGGCAACGTCATTTTGCTGCATGACGGCGGCGGCGACCGCTCCCAGACCGTCGCCGCCCTGCCCCGGATTCTCGAAGCGCTCCAGGCCAAGGGCTACCGTTTCGCCACCGTTTCCGATCTCCTCGGCCAAAGCCGCGACACCATCATGCCCGAGGTCAAGGGGGAAAACCCGCTGGTGGCGCTTGGCAAGCGCATCGGTTTTTTCCTGCTTTTCGCCTGGTCGGCGGGGCTTCAGTGGCTTTTCGTCATCGGGACGCTCCTCGGCCTCGCCCGCTTGTGCATCCTCGTCGTCCTGGCGGTGGCGGAAAAGGCCATGGGCCGGCGCAAACCTGTCGCGAACCAAGCCCTGGACTTTTCCGTGGCGGTCGTGGTGCCGGCCTACAACGAGGAAAAAGTCGTCCGGCAGACCGTGCAATCGCTGTTGGCCTGCCAACGCCCCGCCGCCTTCGAGATCATCGTGGTGGACGACGGTTCCAGCGACAATACCTACGCGGTCCTGTGCGAGGCCTTTGCCGAGGAAAAGCTCGTCACGGTGGTCACCCAGCCCAACAGCGGCAAGCCCGCGGCCCTCAACCACGGGATTTCCCTCACCAAGGCGGACATCGTGGTGACCATGGACGCGGACACGGTCTTCACCCGGGACACCATCGTCCGCCTGGCCGCCTGGTTCGCCGATCCGAGGGTCGGCGCCGTGGCCGGCAACGCGAAGGTCGGCAATCGCATCAATTTTCTGACCCGTTGCCAGGCGCTGGAATATGTGACCAGTCAGAATCTCGACCGCCGTGCGCTGACCATCCTGGACAGCGTCACCGTGGTGCCCGGCGCCGTGGGAGCCTGGCGGCGCGACGTGCTGGAGGCGGCGGGAGGGTTCTCGGACGACACCCTGGCCGAAGACGCCGACCTGACCATCCGCATCGAACGGATGGGACATGTGGTCGCCTATGAGGAGCGGGCCATGGCGCTCACGGAAGCGCCGGACACCATGCGAGGTTTCCTGCGCCAGCGCTTCCGCTGGATGTTCGGCACCCTGCAAGTGGCCTGGAAGCACAAGGACGCCCTTCTGCGCCCGCGTTACGGCCTGCTCGGCTTTTGCGGCCTGCCGAACATCTGGATTTACCAGATATTTTTCCAGCTCATTTCACCGATCATGGATTTGTGGCTGGCCTACACCTGCCTGGTCTCGGGGATCATGTGGATGTGGCACCCGTCGAGTTGGACGCCGGACACGCTCCTCAAAGTGGCCTTTTATTATGCTCTGTTCATGGTCGCCGACATCCTGGCCGGCGTGATCGCCTTTCTTCTGGAACGCAACGAGGACAAGCGGCTGCTCGCGTGGCTTGTGCTGCAGCGCTTCTTTTACCGCCAACTCATGTACGTCGTCGCGCTGCGTACGTTTCTGGCTTCCCTTCGCGGCAGGGAGATGGGCTGGTCGAAGCTCGAGCGCAAAGCCTCGGTCGATACTCGCCAGTTCAAGGACAAATGACCTTTTCCCCGTCCTTGCCGTGCAGCATCCCCGTAACGGAAAAGGCCTGCTTCGGCCGGTCGTCTCTTGCGGCCGTCTGTTATTCGTTCCAGTTCGCGACTGAAATTGCTCGCTTTTCCGTTTACCCGGCCAACACAAAAAAGGGGGCAGGCCGAACACGGCCTGACCCCTTGCAATTCCATACTGGTGCGCCCGACAGGATTCGAACCTGTGGCCGTCTGCTTAGAAGGCAGTCACCGCCCCGCCACGCCTTACCACGCGATGCCGCAACAGACCGAAATAACGACTCGTTGACGCCCGCCCGTTTTGCAGATTACCACGTGTTGCCACATCAAAAAACGTCTTGCAGTGGCAAATAGGTGGCAACCATGGCGGATTTTTCCCCGGTCAAAAAGTATGTCGGCGTGGTCTTTTACGAGTCATCGGAGCGCAGGCACCTGGGTAAGCCGGACCGTTGTTTCTATGCCGTCTACAAGGCTCACGGCCGCAAAGTCCGGGAGAAGGTAGGCTGGTTGTCGGAGGGGGTCAATGCTGCCCTGACGGCGAATGTGCGGGCCGAGAGGCTGCGGACGCTCCGCTTGGGTGAGGCGTTGGAGAAAAAGGATCCGACACTGGCCGAAGTCTGGAAGGAATACGAGGCGTGGGCGAACTCGACGCTCAAGCGGCCGGACAACGTGGTCAATCTCTATCGCTGGTTCCTTGAGAAGCCCCTGGCCAACCGTTGCCTTTCCGGAATCACCCCCCTGCACGTGGAGAAGATCCGGATGCGCATGACGAAGGACGGTCTGTCAAAGCAGACCATGCGGCACGCCCTGGGACTCCTGCGGGCTATCATCAATAAGTCCATTGCGTGGGGCTTGTGGGCCGGGGAAAACCCGGTCGGCAAGGTTGACCTTCCGTCTGCCGCGAATCGGCGTGAGCGGTTTTTATCCCCCGAGGAGGCCAATACCCTTTTGGGGGCACTGCGTGCGAGAAGCCCGGAGGTCTACGGCCTGGCCCTGTTGTCTCTGCATACGGGCATGCGCCTGGGCGAGCTTTTGGCCTTGAAATGGGATCATGTGGATTTTGAACGCGGCACCATCGCTATCATCGAGGGGGCGCAGGGCACGACGAAAAACGAGGAGTCGCGAGTTGCGACGATGACGGAAGAGGTTCGGGCCTACCTTTGGGGAGCTCGCCAGACGGCTGGGCTGGTGTTTCCGGGCCGTGACGGAAAGGCGGCGACCGACCTTTCCAAGACGTTCTCCAGGGTGGTCGTCGCCATGGGATTCAACAAGGACGTGGAAGATCGGCGGCAACGCGTGTCATTCCATACGCTGCGCCACACCTTCGCAAGCTGGCTGGCCATCGGAAATGTGCCCATCCGGACCATCATGGACTTGATTGGGCACAAGACCATGGCCATGACTGCGTGGTACGCGAAGCTCTCCCCGGCACACAAGCAGGAGGCCATCAAAGCTCTGCCCCGCCTTGGTCTGCAGTCCGAACCGCCCGCCTCTCTAGCCACGCCTCCAGCCCCCGGCGAGGATAAAGAATAGTGCGCTCTGTTTCCTTCACGTAGGCCGGGCCGATACCCCGGGCACGCCAGTCCTCAAGCGTCCGCTTCGAGACGCCCAAGACCTGGGCCGCCTCTTTGGGCTTGTAAGAAAGCTTTTCCATCCCCTACTCCTCCCCTCTCAAATTCCCGGCCGGCACAACCACGCGTCTGCCGTCATTGAGCTCAACCAGGTGGTTCCTCGGCCTTCCTTGGCTGGACAAAACGATCCGGCCTTCGGCCCCGTGGTAGGGCATCAGGTGGGCGTAGGACCGGGCGTAGTGGATGCGACAGGGCGTGCCCGGGCGGGGGTTGATCAGCATGCCGGCTCCTCCATCTTCCAATACCCGCTGCACCACGGCCGATGCTTTTTATTCGGCACCCACTGCGAAGACGAACATTGCACGCCCTCGAGCTGCGGCATCTGCTTACGCCAGCAGGTGGCGCACAGGGGTGAATCGGCCCCGGGGCAACGGGTGATGTCGCTACTTGGCATTTACCATCTCCTTAATCCGCCTACAGTCCTCAACGCTCAGCCGCAACGGAGGCGCAGTGCCAGATTGGTCGGCGTGGCGAAGGATGGGGAGGAGAGCGGCGCGCATTCTTCCGTTTTCTTTTATGACGTCCTGTCGCAGAACAGATATTGCACGCCACAAAAGGACAGCCGCCGAAATTGTGACGACCAGGGCGATAGCGTCAAACATCACTCCACCCCCAACGCTTCTTTCGCCATCTGCAACCACGTTCCGGGCTCGCTCGGAACGTTCCAGGGTCCACCGGGCTTGCCGTAGTCGTCCACGGTCTCCGACTCGGTGTCGGCCCGGCGCTGCACGGCTGCGGACAGGGGCTTACCCCGGCCTACGGGACGCCACTCGCCGTCTATGAGGCGCTGCGGCGGAGCTCCGGTCGTGGTCCAGCAGCCCATCAGCCAACGGCGGATTTTGGCAAAGTGGGCGACGGCCTGGGGTTCATGGGCGAAGATCTGCTCAAGCTGCATCAGGGCGACCTCGACACAGGTGAGCTTGATTTGCACAGTGCCGCGTTCGATGGCGGCCAGGACGCGGGGGTCGTGGCGGGTGGTGGTCATGGCTATTTACCCATCATCCACAATATGGCGGCGGTGAAGAATGCTGCCCATCCAGTATAGAAACATACGCCGCCAACAATCCGCGCGATCATTGCCGTCCTTGGGTCAACTCGAACGATTTTCATCCCCCACCCCCATCGCTTCACACTTCCACACCCATGGATTGACGTAAAACCCCAGGCCCTTGTCGGCGTGGTCGGCTTCCATCGTCTCCGCCCTCTATATCATGGCGGAAATCTTGTAATGTAGCTGTGTATTCTCCTACTTGAGCTTTGCGTTTGTTAAAGATATTGCTTGTTGTAAGGATCTATTGCTAATCGTAGGCATATACGATTTCATCATTTTACACCTTCGATCTTTGCGAGTACGGCGCGGGCGATCTCAGCCAGTGTTGACGCATCTCCATCGACCGCTATAGTGCTCATGGTGATCTGGTCGAATACTTCTCGCTCGGATGCCGAAATGATCTGCCGCAACGCCTCCATCGCCTCGTCCCGTTCGGTTGTCAGTCGTGCGACGAGTTCCGCATTCATAGCGTCAGATGCTTTCGACATTTCTAACTCGGCGGCCAAGTCCCCGGCTTTAGATTCATATCGCCTCACTTTCCGCTGAAGCTCAGAGAGTTCTGCTCCCTTCGCTTCATCGCTACTCCGCCAATGATCGACAGCAGTAGCGGCGTAACTTTCCTTGGCCAGTTCGCGCCCGTCCTCAAACTGTTCCGCGAGCCTGTCGCACTCAAGCTTCAGCGCATCCCGCTCCCGCGTGACCTGGGCCAGGGCGGCATTTAACTTGTAGACCTGCATACCAAGGTCGGTGTTCTCGTTTGCCATTTGCTCAACTACATCGGAATGGTCGGTGTAGAGGACGTAATCGCCGTCAACTATCGCCACCATCTTTCCGTCTTGTGGATCATCACCATAGCAGAAACACAAATCTGGATCGTGCCGCTGTATGCTCATCTCTACTTCCCTCCGCAGTACGGACACACCCTGAACCCGTGCACCGTCCCGCAGTGCTTGCACGTGTGCGTCCTGGTCCGGCCGCCATGCGGTCCGCCGCCCATTTTGACGGCGTTGATGCGCTGGTAGTTCTTCTTCGGGGGCTGGTTGGTGGGTGATTTCATGCCTTTCCTCCCGAGAATTTCTCCACCTCCATTGCGCCGGGTAGGTGCAAGACATCCGACTGCAACGGTGCGGCCTTCTCAATTGACGAGATGCGATCCGTCAAATCCGAAACCCGTTCTTCAAGTGTCTTCTTGGCTTCGAGTTCGCGCGGACTCCCGACATGGAAAGCGCGCACCTCTCCGGTGGGAATCAAGTCCAGGAATTTTGGCAACGCGTCTTCAATGGGTTCGATGGGTCCAAACGTGCCGTCACGAAATTCAAGCATGGTGTTCTCCTTTCGGCTCCCACCGAGACCGTGAGTCGCTAGACGCGGGCGGCTGCCAGATGGACGTCGATCGACCGCCGTAGATGCTCGCCCCGAAGGGAATATCCATCAGCTACTCTCACGGCCTCGGTGGGAACCCGGCCCCTCGCGGGACTGGGCCGGGGGAGTTAGGCTATCTTTCTGAAATAAACCGACTCCGAATAAAACCCGTTTGACTCTCCATACCATCTGATGGTGACGCTACCCTTGACGGTTGAGAGTTTATAGAACGTCCAGGTAAAACTGTCCTGAAATTCGCCCGCATTATACCCCGGGGGGTTTTTGTCGCTCGATACCTCTTCGGCTACAAGTATCTGATACCCAAGGATACTCCATAGATCCCCGCTAATGTCCTCAACCAAGACAGATTCACAACAGTCTTGTTCATGGTACAGCTCAAAGACTTCGCCCTGATCCGTCATGAAACGCATGGAATCATCACCCACTCCGCCCTCGATCTTAGTAAGCGTCTTCCCGAGCAACACGCTGAATTCAACATCCATGGCGCTCTCCTCGTATTTTTTGAACCTTTGAGGCCTTCACATCCCCAGCCCCCACGCACCGGATCACGATCTCCCCGTCCACCGTCCGCGCCTCGCCCATCGTCCAAGTCAGCAGTCGGCCGCCGGTTGTGCGGTCTGGGACGGAGACGCGGGAGCCTGGCGAGGGAAAGATGGGAAGGACGGTTTGACCGCATGGAAACATAACTATCTCCATATCCACGCGGCGCATACAGCAACACCCACCACCATAGGGAATATTCTACCTATGCGCTGTCCATGGACAATGTCGGATACGGCATCCAATCTACCCGCTTGTGTAGTGCTCTGCCAAATTGAAACCGCGCAACGACCTATTGCTTGCAGTCCAAAAACGATAAGGCCAATCCATGCAATAGTATTGAAAAATGATTCCATATCTACTCCTTTATTTTGGCTCGGCTCCCGGCCACGCTCCCTGTCGCGGCCGGTGCCAGGCCACCCCCTAGCGGGGCTATTTAACAGGTTGTAGCGCCGACACGCGCGGCCAATACAACTTATCCTTGGCCTTGGTTCTGCTGGGGACGCGGACGATGTAGGACTCATGGTCGCGGCCCATGCCTGGATTCTTCATGGCGTTTAGACTGCACGCTGGGAAATCTTCTTTCAGTAAGTCAGGGGAAGGGCTTTTTCCCTCAGGGATAACAAGTGCTATTTCTCCAATTTTCAACCCTCTCCAGCCGGACGACTGCGACCACCACTCGACTTTATCTCCTAACTTGAATTGCATTCTTTTCTCCCTCCGCTATTCGCAGTTGCCGCAACGCCCGCGCTCTCCACGGCCACGGCGCGGCAGTCTCTTCCAGGGCCTTTACGCGCCGCCGCGCTCGGTTGATGGCAACGGTGCGTTTGCGCTCGTGCATGTGGACTCCTTGCGTTTGGCTGCATGTTCCCGCCGCGCCCGCTCCACGATCTCCAGGAGGGCGGCTACGGCGTCGGGGATGGTCATTTCCACGACGGACATTCCGCCCGGTCCTTGCAGGAGTCGCAGACGGTGGCCAGGACCTGCATGGGTTCTTGCGTGTCCTCGTGCAGGCGGTTTGGACAGGGGCGGCTTTGGGGATCATGGGAGGATTGGGAGTCTTGGGGCCGATCCTGGTCGAATACCTTGGCGTTGAGGTCGGCAGCCGCCCCGGGCTGCACGTCAATGATATGCGCGAGGCCCTGCGGCACGCCGGCTTCGGCGTACTCGTCCAGGGCGGCGGCGCGCTGAAGGTCCGGGGACATGGGCAAGCGGCTGGCAAGGCGGCGCACAGCCGTTTTGCAGCACATGGCGATAAACCCGGGGCCGTCTTCGTCACCCCTGGTGTCATTCCACGGTGAATCGCTTTTTTTCGCCCCAGGGGCCTTCGCTTTGGTGCGGAGGCATGCTTCCCTGGTCAGAACCTCGAAATCGAGAAGTTCCCCGCGATGAAACGCCACGGCATAGACGTGGGAAAGTTGCTTGCCGCGTCCGTTTTCTGCCGGCCGATGTTCCAGGGTTTGCTTGGCCCCGTAGCAGTATTCAAAGGTGTCCCCGGGGAAAACGGCGTGGGCCGGGAAACTGGTGACGTGGCCGGACCTGTAAGCGAGTTCTCGGAACCCTTTGTAGCCGATGACCAGTTGGGCGTCCTTGCCGCCGGTATGCTTGTTGTTGAAGGGGAGAAGATGCGCCTGTCCAAGTGGACCGCCGATCTCCAGGCCAAGCATGGACGCCTCGATGACGGCGTTCGCCAAGGAGACGGGAGAACACATTCCGAGGTCCCTGTTCCGGCTGATCACCGAGAAGGCGATGCGCGCCATGCGCTCAGGCGTCAGGTGCTTGGGGATGACGGTCTTGATGACCGGCCAGTTGTCTGTGAACAGCTGCGCCAGGGGGCTTCTTTTCTTCTCTTCGGTCTTCGCGGGGGATGTCGTCTCACTCATAAAACCGCTCCTTGTGTGGCCCATCCCGGCAGGGACAGGACTTGGATCGTTTCTGGATATGCCGGCCACTGGTGCGAAATTTTGCATTCGGCCAGGGTCATGAGGTTGCGTTGGTAGATAGCCCGCCCGAGCTCCACGTCCATCGGGGCCAGGGAGTAGACGGCCACGGCGTAGGGAGGGGCCTTTTCGACGCAGACGAAAACGAACCCGGCCGGGCTTTCTCCGGTAACAGCCTCGACGCCATCGGAGTAAAAAGCAGCCTGCACGTGATAACGGTAGTTGGCGCAGGATTTGGCGAATGCGCTCCCCGCGTCCTCCGTCGTCTTGAGGTCCACCAGAATCCCGTCATCGCGTCGGTAATCCGGCCGGCAACGGCAGAGCTCGCCGCTCGTCTGGTCGAACCACCAGCCAGAGGCTTCGGCTACGCCTCGAGCGAAAAGGAGACGGCGAGCAGCAGGATGAGTATAAACGGCGTCGCGCATGCGCCTGATCTGTTCGGCCTCGTCGGCGGTCACGATCTGGCTGCCCATGGCTTGACGTTCGAAATATGCCCACGCCGCCTTGCCGTCCTTGGTCCTCCTGTCGCAGTCCGGGGAGATGGCCAGGGCTAGGGAATCAGGCTCGAGGATGGCGGAATGGATCATCCTGCCCAGGCGGAGCGCTGGCGTCTCTTTGCGCTCCTCGCGCAGGTACGCGAGATAATGCGCCGGGCTCCTCGCCAGTCGGTCCAGACCGCTTTTGCTCACGCCAGGGGCCGCGTGGTAGTCCTCGTTGCTCACGCCCTGGACAAGCCCGAGGCGCACGAGGTCGGAACCGAAGGACGGCAGGGGGCCGCCGGGCCAGACACTCATATCGCCTGCTCCCTGGCCGCCCACGCGCGGTTGTCCATGTGCAGCCGCTGCCTCGACTCCGCGCCGAGCAATATCGATCGCATCTCATCGTCTCGGCCTTCGGCCGCCAGCCGGCTAAACCGGGCCTGCTCTGCGGCGTCCTCGGGGCGCATGAGGCCGCGCAGGATGAGGGCAGTTTGTAGGGTGGTATGACACGGGGAGACTCGGAGAGGGATGGTGGTCATGAATTCCTCCCGGCCAAGCATCGCCATGCCGCTTCCCACATGCGACTATTCATGGCGCATCCATTGTGGCGTTCATCCATGGCCGCAAGGATGGCCATGTCTAGCGTTGCATATGAAGAGTGCGTGTCCTTTCCGTTGACATACGGATGGAATGATACAACAGAGTTATTACCATAAACGTATTCTACAATAGAATATGGTCCTATTTCATGGACAACCGGGGCACCACCCCAAGACCATTTTTTTTCTTTTCCTTGTATTGTTACCGTTGGCCCTAAATATGTTCCCATTTTACCCCCATATCCTCGCCGGCACGCTCTTGTTGATCCGTTCCATGTCCTGCCACGCCGCTTCCGCCTCGGCCGCCGTCTCCTCGCTATCGTGGTAGTTTTTGCACCATGCCGACGCGGGGACCTTCATGGACGCGCCTTCCAGGTGGAGCGTCTGAATCAATGCCTCGGTGATGACGCTGCACTCGCCCTTGTAGTAGGCGTAGCAGCCTGCGCAACACTGTCCTTGCTGACGGTCCATAGCCCTACCTCCCCACCAGAATCCTGGCGGCCTGCATGATCGAACGGTGTTCGTCGGTCGGGTGATAGTTGAGGGCGTCCGCCACCATCCACAGGCCGACAATGATGCACGTGGCCAGGAAAAATCCGGCGGCGGCGGTCAGGTAGTCTCGCCCAGTTGGGAGGGTGTGGCGGTGAGGCATGCGTCCTCCTTGGGTTTGCCGGGGCGAGGCTTTTGCCGTTTCGCCTGGCCCCGGCGTTTATGTGGTCGTTGCGCACGGTGCGCGTCGGTTGGCTTCTCCATTTTGGGGCCGCCGCCATTGGGGAGGAGCGACGGCCCCGGTTGTCGTGGAGGCTAGGGAGCCGTACCGCCGGCCGGTCCGGCGGCGCGGAAATTTAGTCGGCTTCGAACTCGCCGCACTTTTCGACGTCATTTCGGTACTCGGGGAACAGATTGCAGACGGCCATCTGGCGCAGGTACTCCACGGCCTCGCGCACACCGCCTGAGCATCCCGAGACATCCACGCGTGTGGCGTGGAACAGCAGTTGCGAGACGAGACGATCGTCCGCTTTGACGTATTTGGATTTGCAGCAGAGCGGCCAACAGGAAAAATCGAGGTCCGCGCCCCGGAGGTCCGCGTCCTGGAGGTTCGCGTCCTGGAGGTACGCGCCCTGGAGGTACGCGTCCTGGAGGTACGCGCCCTGGAGGTCCGCGCCCTGGAGGTCCGCGAGCTCCTTAATGGCCACTTTCACGGCCAAGCCGAGCTTGATCGATATCGGCGAGTCCTCGGCACAGTCGATTTCGGCCGAGAACTGCACGTTGCCGCTGAATCTGTTCAGGATGTCAAATTTCACCGTATCCCCCGTGTTACTTTCTTCCTCGGTCAGGCCCCACGCTCTACGCGAGGCCAGTCCCGGGGGCGTCCGGAGACGCCCCGGATGATGGCTTCCCCGGCCATCTCGGGGCCCCTGCGCTCGCTGGTCCACGCGGTTGTGCGCTCGCTCTCGCTGCGTAGGGGGCCAAGTTGTCAAAGACCCAACTTGTAAGGATTCCTTACAAGTTCGAGTTGTTAAGGATTATTGAATAACTGCCCCTGCCGCCTGATGCCTTGCTTCCCAACCCCTGCATTGTTCCGGCAATGCCGTGGATTCTCACCTTTCGGTCCCCATCGCTGGGCTTATCCTTCAGGGCTGGTCGGCTATCGTCTCTCAACCGTCCCGCCTCACCTACTGCCCGGCCCGGCGCTGCCGGTGTGGGCGTTGGTGGTGCGTGGCGTTAAAGCTCCGTCGCTTCATCGGTAGCCCGAGCGGGCCACCTAAAAGGGAGGGAACTAGGCGTACTGCGCGATAAAAGCTTGCAGCGAGTTGGCGACGTCGCACACATTGGCGACGATGGCCGAGTGGCCCAAACTGCGCTTCTTTTCGATGGACTTGGCTTCCAGGTCTTCCAGGAAGGCCATATGCGTCATGCTGCTGGTAGGAAGGATTGGCCGCGTGCTGGCCTTCTTCGGCAATCCATTTTCGGAGCGGATTTGCTTGGCGGTCTTGCCGGTCACGGCGATATTGTTGATGTCAGCCACGAGGGCGAAGGTCTTGCCCTCGCCGCCATGGGAAGCGATGACGCCATTCAAGGCTTTGTTCGTCTGCTTGTTGCGGGCGCGGGCTTCGATGCGCTTGAGGTCTTCGGCGTTTTCGGTGCGGTCGATGACGGACTCGGCCAGGGCCGGATCGGCTTCCTGGAACCGGCGGTAGATGTCGTTGACCTGAAGATGCAATTCCGGGGAAAGCCACTTGGCGTAGGCCAGGGCGATCTGCCAGTGGGCAAAGGTGCCGCCCATGGAGCCTTTTCGTACCTGGAGGTAAAGGGAAGAATCCTGCCCTTTACTCAAAGTGGCCATGAGGTCGTTGAATTCCTTCGTCGCCAGCCAAACCTTCGGACGGTTTCGGCTCTCTCCTCCAATTGCCTTCCACAGGTCGGTCAGGCTGACCATTTCCTCGCCGGCCTTAATGGCCTTGCCCATGATCTCAATTTTCGTGATGTCCATGTTCCCTCTCCCGGCGGCCGGTCGAACTTTGTGGCCGTCTCGTTGGGAACATGTATTTCATAATTTGAAATCTCTGTCTAGCGTTTGGAACATTAAATTCACGGCATGGGCAAAAAAAATCCCCGCCGAAGCGGGGAAGGGAAAACTCGTCGGCCTTGGCGGGTCAGCAGCCCCGGTTGGCCTTATGGGACCTCATGTGCCGTCCAGATGACGCGGCCCTCGATCTTGAAATATTCGTCCGTGGCTATGGGCTGCGGGTCGGTCATACCATCGTCCGAATATAATACGTACTGCTCGTTCTCCCACCGAACCCGTTTAATTTTCAAGCCTTGGTCGTGACTGACGATATATACCTTCCCGTTGACGAACTCTTTTCGGCTTTCGTCAACCAGGACCACGCTCCCGTCCGGAATGGCTGGCCCCATGCTGTCTCCCATGACCTTGAAAGCCTTCATGTGAGAGGGGCTTCCTTTTGAATGTATCCACGGGCTGGAGAAAGCCAGATAAGACCGAACCCCGGCTTCCAATATGAGGCTCCCGTTTTTATCTCCCGCCGGTCTGGCTTCAACATAAGGGACCTTGAAATAATCTGGCTCCTGATGGCCATAACCTGAAGCCTGGAGTGCGGGAATCTGAACATCTCCCGTCCCGCTAGATTCTCCAACAAAGTCCTTCATCTTCAGCCAGTTGTCCCGCTCAGGGAACCTCGCCCCATTTTTCCAGTTGTAAATTGTTTTCGTGGAAACATCCAACATTTCAGCCAGTTTCTTCACGCCACCGGCCTTAACTTCTGCCGATTCTACCAACGATTTTAACTCGTTGTCCGTATTTTGGAACTCGCTGTTCATGGGCTTCGGTTCCCAAATTTCTTGGCTCATGTCAACAAGCATGGGATTGACTCCTGTTCCGAAATTTGAAATCATTGTTCGCATGAACATGAACGCAAGCGAAATCTCCAAGGCCCTTGGCGTGACCAGACGTTACGCAATCTATCTGGTTAAGGGTGAACGCCGCCCGTCTGCCGATATTGCGGAGCGTTTGGAAGCCACTACCGGGAGGCATCGCCTATCGTGGCTGTACCCCGACCAGTTTGACGAGTCCGGCCACCCGCTCCCCACTCCCGCCCAGTCCGCCGCCGACCGCCAGGAGGCCTAGCCATGACCGACCACCAATTCGAGTGTCTGCATATTCTGCTTGTCGGCATCGCCAACGATCTTTCGGCCATCCGGGGCCTGCTGGAAAAGCAACAGGCCCCTGCTTTGGAAGTCTCAACCAACGCAATGAGCGGGGCCGAGTACGCAGCTTCTATGCAATCCCAATCTTAGCCTGAACAGCCTTGAGCATGTTGAAATTGTCAATGGCCAGGGCGTGGGCCTGGAGAATGGCGCAAGTGTCATCGACATTGAATTTGCATACCCTATGCGGGCAATCCATTTGTCGTCCTGTCGTGTGATTTGTCACCGCATCCGGGAACATCGGACATTTTTTGAACATTTCGCTTCTCCTCTCGGTTTGGGTTTGGGTCGCACCGATTCAATACCGAGGGGAGGGGCGAAAATAAAGGGTAACCGCCATGCTCGAAGCCTCCGCCCTTATGCTCGCCATCTCCCTGGTCTCATTCGTCGCCGCCGGCATCATTCTCGCGGCGTACCTGCGCAGGCTGCGCAGGGGGCGCGCGTGATGCGCTCGCTACAGGTCGGCAGGCGCGTGGCCGCAGTCTCCCAAAGGCAGCGGCAAGCGGTACTGTATCCCTCCCGGCCAGCGCTCCAGGGCCATCCTTTCGGCCTCGGCGCACAGGTCGGCATAGGTGGTGCCGGTCGGCCGGCGGAAACGTCTGAAATGGGCGGCTGCGCGGTCCACGCAAACCAGGGTGATGAGCAGGCCGTCGTCGTCGCATTCAACAGAGACAGAAAGTTTTTGCATGGGTCGAACATAAACGAGTGCTTCTTAACCTCAAGGAACTAAGGCGGATGGGTGGTTACAGCATGGAACTCGACCTCAAGATCATGCCTGTAGGCGCGGCAATACAGCAGGCCAAGCTTTTGTCCGGCCTGACGCTCAAGCAGATCGAGCTACGGATGGAAATTCACGAATCCGTGGCGAAAAAGCTTTTTGCCGAGCACCAGGAGCGTATCCCGGACATCCTGGAAATCGTGGCCATGTGTCGGGCGCTCGGTAATAGTTTCCTTCTAGACTGGATGCAGGCGCAACTTGAAGAGTTTCCCCAGGCCGACCCGAAGACCGTTCCGAGCCAGTTTTGCAGCCTGTCCGATGCGTTTTCACGGTTGGCCAGGACCACGGCAGCGGCCCTTGAGGATGGCCACTTGGATTCCGGCGAAGCGAACGCGATGTTCACCCGGGCCAGGGATGTTCGTGAGGACGCGACCCGCATCATGGCGGCTGTCGCGCCCATCGCCGGGCAGATTTTTACGGCCGGGAAATGGCAGACTGTGATGATCTACGAGAGGGCCGGCGCATGACCATCCCCACCACCTGGCCGTCCCACACCCTCGGCCCCAGTTGCTGCCCCCAGGACCACACGATGCCGCTTTCTCCAGCGCTCTGCATGGCCAATATCGACCTTGATGCCGCGCCGTGCCTGCGGTGTCTCCAGGGCCGGGGGATCGTCAGGGCGCGTGATGGCAAGCGCCGCGCCGATGCAACAAGGAGCGCAAAATGACCGCCTGCAACGACACCACCTCCCAACGGTATCTCGGTCGTAGATGGGCGGCGAACACGCTCAGCTACAACGACGCTGCCGCCTGCACGCGAGGATACCGCATGGCCGAGGACAGGGCTCGCACATGCCCCTACGGCCACGGTCCGGTCACAAACGCCAGGTGCGCCGACATGTGCGCGTCAGGTGACCCTATTTGCCATCGCAGTGGCGGTCCGTGCGCTATCGGGATGATGGCCCAGGCCAAGGAGTCCTGCCATGCCTAGCCACAAAGGGATTTGCGTCAACCCCGAGTGCCCGCGCGAGGGGAAAATTTCTTGCATCATTTCCCGGGGACTGTGTGCGACCTGCTATTCCCGCCTCAAAGTCGGCACACTTGTCATGCCAGAGCGAAAGCCGATCATAAAGGTCTGCGCCTACTCCCAGTGCGGTAAAACTTTTGAGGTCGAATCGCTCAAGCCGCCCCGTAAATACTGTTGCGACGACTGCAAAAGGTTGGCTCAGAACGAGCACGATAGAGCGGCCAATGCAGCGCGTCGCAATGGAGAGACGTTGCCGAGCCGCATGCCGCCGCCTCCGCAGTACAGGGATAATACGCCGTGGGGTCTCGATCATGATCCATGGGCGGCTGGGGAGATCAGGCCGTGCTGTCCGAGCGAAGGGTTGCCGTTGAGCACGTTGCTCACACCGTTTGACTGTGGGTGGATAGCGGAGAGGGTTGTTGTTTTGGCCGCGGAGACCAGGGAGGTGGGGGAATGACCGACCTCATCACCTCCCTCCAGGCCCGCAATTCCGAGCTCGTCTCGGAAAAACGCGCCCTATCCCGCGCCCTGCATGAGCGCGGCCCGGGAATCTCCGCCATCCTCTACGCCTACCACAAGGCCATCGAGAAGCATCAGCAATACCCGGTCGCACTTGACTCGCAGGGATGCGTGCTGGCCGAGGAGGTGCTCGAGCTCGCGGCTGAAATGATCGGTGCCGCCCTCGGCGTTGTCCGGGCCGTCAACGACAACCGGGACGAAGCGCCGTGCCTGGACCGCGTGTGGGAAGAGACGACGCACGTGGGGGCCGTGGTGCTGCGGACGCTGGGGAAGCTGGAGCAGGTGAAGGGATGACCGACCGCTGCTCCACCTGCGGTACGCCCTGGACCGACCACCTCGGCATCGAGGGCACGTGCCGCCTGCATCTGGCCGCCGCTGACGCGCTCGTTAAAATCCTGGCCGTCTGTGACGCCTGGGGAGACGGCGGGCGCTTGCACCAGGCTATCACGCGGATCGGAGAGCGAGGGCTCGAGTATGGGCTGGGCCGCATAAGGAGGTTTTATGGCACAGGGACTGTTTTTGCTTCATTCTGAGTTGGTTGCGGCCAGCCGCGATCTCCTGGCCCTCTGGCAGGCCGCCGACCCGATCCCTGGAGAGGTGGTCATCGACCACGCGGCCGCCGTGGCGCTTATGCCGGCTTTCCAGGGGTACCCGGCCGTTGTCTATGAGGACGCCAGCGGTGCGCGGCATTGTCTGTTCAACCCGGCTGACCTGGCGGCCGTGACGTCCTGGCGGGCGGGGATCGACAACCCTCCACCGGCCACGGTCATGAGCAAGTACATTTTCAGCCGGCGGTTCATGGCCGACGAGATGATGGCCATCTTGGCCATCCGCAGCACGGACCCGGCCGTTGGTCTGTTCCTCCAACTCCTGGACTACGCCCAGGAGGTCGACCTGAGCGATACCAACATCAAGTCGGGGATTGAATATCTGGTCAGCATCGGTAAGTTGGCCCAGGACCGGGCTACGGCCATCCTGACGCCGTAGGCCGCACCTCTTCGGCCGCCAACGAGCCCCGGCCTCCCGGGGCTTTTCTTTTTCCGGTCCGCCCGCTGCGGCCCCGGAGCGTCTATCGGCTGTTGGCGTCGGGGTGGCTGCGGATCGCGGAGGGACGGTATGTGATTGGGGCCCAAGGCCATGGCCGGCCCTCTGGTGGCAAATAGGTGGCAAAATGAAAAGCCCTCACCTCTTTTTCTTGAGGTAAGGGCTTGTTTTCTTTGGTGCGCCCGACAGGATTCGAACCTGTGGCCGTCTGCTTAGAAGGCAGATGCTCTATCCGACTGAGCTACGGGCGCGCGGGCGTCAAACCTAAACAAGCCCCCGGACGCGGTCAAGGCCGCCCTTGACGAAACCTCACGCCGGGCTCAAACTGCTTGACCCCGGCCGCCCCCGAAACCAGGAGGGACACATGAACCTGCGCGTGCTCGGCTGCTCAGGCTCGGATCTGCCCGGCCACAACCTGACCTCCTTTCTCGTCAACGACACCGTGCTCCTCGACGCCGGCACCGTCACCTCCGCCATCGACCTGGCCGCACAGGCACGCATCGAACACATCTTCGTCACCCACGCCCACCTCGACCACATCAAGGACATCCTGTTCCTGGCCGACAACCTCATCGAATGCTTCGCCGGGAAAAATCGCGCCCCACTGGCCATCCACGGACTGTCGCAAGTCCTCGACGCCATCGCCGAGCACCTGCTCAACGACACCATCTGGCCCGACTTCACCGTGCTTCCCCAGGACTCGCCCGTGCTGACCTACGCCCCCATGACCCCGGGCGTGCCGGTGACCCTGGGGGGCCTGTCCGTTACCGCCTTTCCGGTCAACCACGCCAAGGCCGCCTCGGGCTTCGTCCTGTGGGAGGACGGCGGCGCGCGCAACATCGCCTACACCGGCGACACCGGCCCCTGCGACGCCTGCTGGCGCGCCCTGGACAACCTGCCCTTCCACCTGTCCCATCTCATCACCGAGGCTTCCTTCCCCTCGTCCATGCAGGCCCTGGCCGAAGCGTCCAAGCACCTGACCCCGCGCCTGCTGCGCACCGAACTGGAAAAGCTCGCCGCCAGGCCGGAAATCCTCATCTACCACATGAAAGCCCCCTTCGCCGCCCAGATCGGCCAGGAACTCGAACGCGAACTGGCCGGGCGCGACTACAGGCTGCTGCGTGAAAATGACGTCATCATCATCTGATTTTCCCGATTTCGCCGCCTTTTCGGCCTACCTCGACGGTCTGGGCCTGTTTCACATGGAGCTTTCGCCGCACCGCATGGTCGCGGCGCTGACGGGACTTGGCCTGACCAGCCTGCCGCACCTGGCCGCGCAAGTCGTCGGCACCAACGGCAAGGGCTCGACCGCCGCCCTGCTCGCCGCCCTGCTCGCCGCCCACGGCCTGCCCACCGGGCTGTACCTCTCGCCCCATTTCGTCACCGTGCGCGAACGCATCCTCATGGGCGGACGCATGTGCGACGAGGCCGACTGGGTCGCGGCGGCAAGCGCCGTGCTCGCTGCCACGGCCGGCGGCACGGACAAGGACCGCCTCACCTATTTCGAACTGCTGACGGCCATGGCCGCCTGGCTTTTCGTACGAAACGGGGCCGAGGCCGCCGTGTACGAGGCGGGCCTCGGCGGCGCGGGCGACGCCACCACCGCCCTGGGCCGCGACCTGGTGCTCTTCGCCCCCATCGGCCTGGACCACGCCCACGTCATCGGCCCGACGCTCGCCGACATCGCCCGGGACAAGGCCGGGGCCCTCGTGCCCGGAGGCGTCGCCGTCACCGGGCCCCAGCCCGCCGAGGCCATGGCCGAGCTGCGCCGGGAGGCCGAGGCGCGCGGCACGCGGCTGTACCGGGCCGACGAGCTGGCCGCCTACGATCCGGCCACGCGCCGGGCCGTGCTGCGCCTGGGCGGCAAGACGATCGAAACCGAGCCGGTCAAGCTGCGCCTGGCCGGGCCGCACCAGGCCCAAAACGCCTCCCTGGCCCTGGCCGGGTTCGCCCTTTGCGCCGAGCTGCTCGGCATCGCGCCCGACGCCCCGGCCGTGGCCCGGGCCCTGGCCGAGACCTTCCTGCCCGGTCGGCTGCACCTGCTTTCGCTCCCGGACATGACCGCCCGGCTCCTTCTGGACTGCGCCCACAATCCGCCGGCCCTGGCCGCCCTGGCCGAGGCCCTGGCCGCGCTGCGCATCGCGCCGACGGCCATGATCTTCACCTGCCTCGGCGACAAGGACCTGGAGGCCATGGCCCCCTTGGCGGCCAGGCTCACCGACGGCCCGATCTTCGTGCCGGAGCTGGCCGACGTTTCGCGCTCCCGGCCGGCCAAGGAGGTTGTCGCCGCCCTGGGCGGGCGCGCCGTGGCCGTGGCCGACCCGACCGCCGCCCTGGAGGCCGTGAAGGACATCGAGGGCACGGTGCTGGCCTGCGGCTCCATGTACCTGCTGGCCGCGCTTTTTCCCCAGCCGCGAAATTGATTCCCAAAGCCGCCCGGGCTACCCTGCCGGGGCGTGCGGCCGCGCCGCCAACCCGAACCACCGGACCCCACGTGCAACAGCTTTTCCGCCTCCTGCCGTCCGTGGACGCGATCCTCGCCGCACTGACCGCCGAGCCTGGTCTGGCCGCGTTGCCCAGGGCGCTCCTACGCGACGCGGTCAACGACTTCCTCGCCGGCCTGCGGGCCGACATCAAGGCCGGCCGCGTCACGGACGCGGCCCAGCTCGCCCCGCAGCTCACGCGCGCCCAGTGCGCCCGGTTCGTCAAGGCCGCCGCCAGGCCGCATTTCCGCCGCGTGCTCAACGCCACGGGCGTGGTGGTGCACACCAACCTCGGCCGCTCGCTCCTGGCCGGTTGCGCCATCGAGGCCGCGGCCGAGGCCTGCGCCCGCTACTCCAACCTGGAGTTCGACCTGGCCACGGGCGAGCGCGGCAGCCGCTACAGCCACGTGGTGGACATCCTGCGTCGCCTGACCGGGGCCGAGGCGGCGCTGGTCGTCAACAACAACGCCGCCGCCGTGCTCATCGCCCTGGAGACCCTGGCCAAGGGCCGCGAGGTGGTGGTGTCGCGCGGCCAGCTCGTGGAGATCGGCGGCTCGTTTCGCATCCCCGAAGTCATGGCCAAGTCCGGGGCGCTCCTGCGCGAGGTCGGGGCCACCAACCGCACCCATCCCCGGGACTACGAGAACGCCGTCAACGAGAACACGGCCCTGCTGCTCAAGGTCCACACCTCCAACTATCGCATCGTGGGCTTCACCAAGGAGGTGTCCCTGGCCGAACTCGTGGCCATCGGCCGGGCCAAGGGGCTGCCGGTCATGGAGGACCTCGGCAGCGGCAACCTCACGGACTTCGCCGGGCTGGGCCTGCCGGGCGAGCCCACGGTGCAGCATGCCGTGGCCGAGGGCGCGGACCTGGTGACCTTCTCCGGGGACAAGGTCCTGGGCGGGCCGCAAGCCGGCATCATCGTCGGCAAGAAGGCCGTCATCGACGCCATCCGCAAAAATCCCCTCAACCGGGCCCTTCGCATCGACAAGATGACGCTGGCCGCCCTGGAGGCGACGCTTAGGCTCTATCTCGACCCCGAGCGGGCCCGACGCGAGATTCCGACCCTGGCCATGATGACCGCTTCCCGCGACGTCCTGGCCCGGCGGGCCCGGCGTCTGGCCGCCATCCTTAAAAAAGCCCTGGCCGGGCGCTATGCGGTCGGGACCGTGGCCGGGGCCTCGCGCGTGGGCGGGGGAGCCTTTCCCGAACACGACCTGCCGACCGTGCTGGTGGCGCTTTCCCCTCTGGGCGACGCGCCCTCGCCGGACGCCCTTCGCGAAAGGCTCCTGGCCACGGACCCGCCGCTGGTCGGCCGCATCGAGGACGCCGCCTTCCTCCTCGACCCCCGCACCCTGGCCGACGACGAACTGAAACTCACGGCCGAGGTGCTGCGCCAGGCCTCGGAGCCGGGAGACGCCTAGCGGCGCATCCGCGAAACGCATTCCGCCGCATTTCGCGGGCAACATGCGTGAATGGTTCTTCCTTAAAAAATACTGCTGTTTTTTTCAGAGCCGCCGCCAAACGCAAGCTCCCCGCCGGCCGCAAAAGCCGACGGGGAGCCGATCCGTCTCGTCGAGACGCCGTTTGTCCTATGCGTAGGTCCGGTCGTGGACGTTGCTGGCCAGCTTGCCGGCCTGCATGGCCTTGACGACGTCGACCACAGCCGCCACCACGCCTTCCACGTCCGCGGCCGTGTTGCAGAAGGTCGGGGAGACGCGCACCAGTTCGTGGCCCTTCACCTTGAGGTTGGCGATGGCGAACTTGTGCTTGTCGTAGACGTGCTTCATGACGTCGCCGGCGGCCATGCCCTCGGGCACCTTGAAGAGGAACACCGAGCTGCGCAGGGCGTCGTTGGTCGTCGGCGTGGCGATCCACCGGTGGGCCGTCTTCTCGGTGAACTCCGGAAACACCTTGGGCAGGTGCTTGTAGAGCGCCTGCTTGACCAGGCCGCCCAGGGCGTGGATGCGGGCCTCGATCTTCGCCGGGGTCACGCCGGGATGGAACCGGCCGGTGTGGAAGAGCGCCGCCATCCAGGCGGCCACCAGCGTGGCGTCGTTTTGCTGGCCCAGGTAGGAGAAGCGCTTGGCGTTGGGGTCGATCTTGCCGGATTCGGCCGGAAAGCCGTAGTCGGCCGGGGTGTTGATGTGCTCGTCGTAGCCCCAGATGCTCGGCGTGAACTTCTCGGCCGCGCCGGTGCGGTTGTTCATGTAGAGGATGCCGACCATCTTGGGGCCGCAGGGCCACTTGTGAAAGCTCCCGGAGATGCTGTCCACGCCCACCTCGTCCAGGCGCAGGTCCAGCACGCCGAAGGTTTGCGCGCTGTCGGCGTGGATGTAGACGTCCTTGTTGATGGCGCGCAGCTCGTCCACGATGCGCTTCATGGGCAACAGCATGCCGCATTCGTTGGACTGCCAGGACAGGGTGACGATCTTGGTGTTTTTGTCCACCACCTGGCGCAGGGCGTCGAGGATGTCGTCCGCCGAGGCCGGGTCGGACGGCATGACGCCGGCCTTGCGCTCCTCGTCCGTCACCTTCTGGGCGAACATCTTGGTGCCCACCACGCGCACCGAGTCCTTGCCCCAGCCCTGCGTGGCCTTGCGGTAGAACCAGGCGTCGTAGTTGGTGGGATGGTTGACGTCCCAGACCACGACGTTGTCCTTTTGGGGATCGAAGAACCCGGACGTCACCAGGCCGTTGTTGATGAAGTTGTTGCCCTCGGTGGAGTTGGCGACCAGGGCCAGCAGGAAGTCGGCCGGGGTCTTGACGCCGCCCAGGCCGAACCAGTCCTTCACCGCGCCCAGGCCGTGGACCAGGCTGGCGTCGGCCAGCTCGCCCCGCATGGGAAAGGAGATGTCCTGGCCGAGGAGCTTTTGCACCAGCTCCACCATGGCCGAAACCGGCTTCATGGACGGGCACAGGTTGGCCGCGTTGACCGAGACGCTGGTGTAGGCGTCGCGGTCGAAGTAGTGGCGCACGAGCCGGTCCCACTGGGCGTTGTCGCCGGGAGCGAGGGCATCCGGCGCGAACTGTCTTCCGTCCTTGCGCCACTGCTCGATGGCGGCCGTGATGCGTTCCAGGGCCGATCCCGTCTCCGCCTGGGGCGGCGTCTTTTTCGCCTCGGCCGTGACGGTGGTGAAGGCGATGCCGGGCAGCATGGCCGCCCCGCCCGCGCCCAGGGCGACGCCGATGAACTTGCGACGCGTGAACTGGCTCATGGACTCGTTTCTCCTTGATGTTGCGAACGTGCCGCGTTTGAGGACGACAGCAGGCGAATGCGACATGCGCCCAGAAGGGCGCTCCATCATCGAGAACACTGTCCATTGCATAGCCGCTTGGGCGGGCAGCGGCAAGGGATTCGCCGCAACCGCGCGGAATTGGGCGGCAAAGACACCATAGTCCGCCGCTTTCGCCACAAAATGTTGCAGAACCCCCTGCGCGCCGGACCGGCCCCACCAGGGGGAACGCCCCGCCTCCTCCGGAAAAGTGGCCGCCGCAAGGGGGTTCCCTCCGTCGGCCGAGATGCTTATGATCCCCTCTTGCCACCCCATGGAGGAACGTGCCCATCATGACCGACGCCAATGACGCCCCCGAGACGAAGCCCGCCTTCGCCATCGAAGCCAAAAGCTGCTGGGAGGCCTACGCCTCGCCCGAGGAACGGGCGGCCATGCGCGAGCTGGCCGGCCGCTATATCGAGTTCCTGTCCGCCTGCAAGACCGAACGCGAAACCGTGCAGTACGTCCGCAAGGCCCTGACCAAGGCCGGGTTCACGGAGAGCCTCGACGGCGAGTTCGCCGGCGACGCCGTGTTCCGGGCGCTCAAGGGCAAGACCGTGTTCATCGCCCGCAAGGGCAAAAAACCCCTGCGCGAGGGCTTCCGCCTGGTCGGGGCCCACTGCGACACGCCGCGCATCGACCTCAAGCAGCGCCCGCTCTACCAGGACTGCGGCGTGGCCCAGCTCAAGACCCACTACTACGGCGGCATCCGCAAGCACCAATGGCTGGCGCGGGCGCTCGCCCTGCACGGCGTGGTGGCCAAAAAGGACGGCACCGTGGTGCCGGTGACCATCGGCGAGGAAGCGGCCGACCCGGTCTTCGCCATCCCGGACCTGCTGCCGCACCTGGCCTACCGGCAGGTGGAGAAAAAGCTCTCCGAGGCCTTCGAGGCCGAGAAGCTCAACATCCTCGTGGGGCACAGCCCCGAGGACGCCCCCGCCGCTCCCGCCGCTGCCGAGGACGGGGCCGAGGCCGCGGATAAGCCGAAAAACAACGGCAACGAGGCCATCAAGGCCAAGGTGCTGGCCCTGCTCAACGCCAAGTACGGCATCGAGGAGGCCGACCTCTACAGCGCCGAGCTGCAAGCCGTGCCGGCCGGCCCGGCCCGGTTCGTGGGCCTCGACGAGTCGCTCGTCGGCGGCTACGGCCAGGACGACCGGGTGTGCGTGTTCACGGCGCTTTCCGCCCTGCTCGCCGCGCCCGAGCCCGAGCACGCGCAGATCGTGCTCTTCTGGGACAAGGAGGAGATCGGCTCGGAAGGGGCGACCGGAGCCAAGTCGCGCTTTTTCGAATACTGCCTGGAGGACCTCATCGACGCCTGGGACCCGGGCGCGCGCAAGAGCCGGGTGCTTGAGGCGGGCAAGGCCGTGTCGGCCGACGTGCACGCCGCCATGGACCCGGACTACCAGGACCTGCACGAGAAGCTCAATTCCGCCATCCTCGGATTCGGCCCGGTCTTTTGCAAGTTCACCGGCCACCGGGGCAAGGTCGGGGCCAACGACGCCCATCCGGAGTACGTGGCCTGGCTGAGAAACCTCCTGGACGGCGCGGGCGTGCCCTGGCAGATGGCCGAACTCGGCCGGGTGGACCTCGGCGGCGGCGGCACGGTGGCCAAGTTCCTGGCCGTCTACGGCATGGACATCATCGACTTTGGCCCGTCCGTGCTCAGCATGCACAGCCCCTTCGAACTCACGAGCACCGCCGACGTCTACGCCGCCATGCTCGCCTACAAAGCCTTTTTGTCGAGCTGACCCCTCCCCCCGTCGGGGAGGGCCAGGAGGGGATCATCCCCTCCTGGCCGCCGGAGGCATCTTCACTCCCCTCCAAAAGGAGCATCCATGCCAGTCATCATGGGGACGGCCGGGCACATCGACCACGGCAAGACCACGCTCATAAAAGCCCTGACCGGCATCGACTGCGACCGGCTGGCCGAGGAGAAAAAGCGCGGCATCACCATCGAGCTCGGCTTCGCCTTCATGGACCTGCCCGGCGGCGCGCGCCTGGGCGTCATCGACGTCCCCGGCCACGAGCGGTTCGTAAAAAACATGGTGGCCGGCGCGGCGGGCATCGACTTCGTCATGCTGGTCATCGCCGCGGACGAGGGCGTGATGCCGCAGACGCGCGAGCACCTGGACATCTGCACGCTGCTCGGCGTGGAAACGGGCGTCGTGGCCCTGACCAAGGCCGACATGGTCGAGGCCGACTGGCTGGAGATGGTCACGGACGACGTGCGCGCCGCCCTGGCCGGCTCGTTTCTGGCCGACGCCCCCATCTTTCCCGTCTCCTCCCACACCGGGGCGGGCCTGCCCGAGCTGCGCGAGGCCCTGGCCGCGCTCGCCGCCGGCTTCGCCCCGCGCCGCCGCTCGGACTTGGCCCGGCTTCCCATCGACCGCGTCTTTACGCTGAGGGGCCACGGCACCGTGGTCACGGGCACGCTCATCGCCGGGGCCTTCCGCCTGGGCGAGGACGTGCAGCTTTTCCCCACGGACAAGCGCTCCAAGATCCGCAGCCTGCAGTCCCACGGCGAGACCGTGGAGGAGTCGCCGGCCGGCCGGCGCACGGCCGTGAACCTGGCCGGCCTCGAGGTCGAGGACATCGAACGCGGCGAGGTGCTGGCCCGGCCGGGGAGCCTTTTCCCGGACACGGTCTGGGAGGTGGAGCTTTCCTGCCTGGCCTCGGCCCCCCGGGCCGTCAAGCACCGCACCGAGGTGCACTTCCACCACGGCACCCGGGAGCTGCTCGCCCGCGTGCACCTGCTCGACCGCGAAAAGCTCGAACCCGGGCAGACGGCCGTGTGCCAGATGCGCTTTCCAGAACCCCTGGCCGGGGTCTACGGCGACCGGGTGGTGGTGCGCTCGGGCGCGCCGCTGCGCACCATGGCCGGCGGCCGGGTGCTCTCGCCCATGGGCCGCAAGATCAGGCGCTTCGACGCGGCGGCCGCGCCCATGCTGGCGTCCCTGGCCTCGGAGTCCGGCGCGGGGCTCGTCGCCTTGCAACTGTCGCGGGCCGGGACCGAGGGGCTGGGGGTTTCACGGCTCATGACGCTCACCGACCTGGAATCCAAGGCCCTGGACAAGGCGCTGACCGCCCTTTGCGACAAGGGCGGCGCGGCGCTCGTCGACCGCGACGGCAAGGAGGGCCGCCATTTCGTCCACGGCGCGGTCCTGGCCGACCTGGCCGCGTCCCTGACCGAGCACATGGCCGCCTACCACGCCCGCGAACCGCTCAAGATCGGCATTTCCAGAAGCGAGCTGGCCTCCAACTGGGGCAAGGGCCTCTCACCGAAGCTTTTCCATTTCGTGGTGGAGCGCCAGCTGCGCGCCGGCGCGCTGGCCACGGAGCAGGACGTGCTGCGCCTGGCCGGCCACAAGGTGTCGCTGGCCTCGGACCAGGCCACGCTGCGGGCCACGCTCCTCGAAGCGTACCAGAAGGGCGGGCTCACGCCGCCCAACCTCAAGGACGTGCTGGAGCCCCTGAACCTGACCTTCAAGGAGGCCCAGCCGGTCTACAAGGTGCTCATGGACGAGGGGCGCATCGTCAAGGCCCAGGAAGGCATGTACTTCTGCGCCGAGGCCATAAAGGCCCTCGTCGAGAAGGTCCAGGCCTACTACGCCGGCGGGGCCACGGACATGGGGCCGGCGGAATTCCGGGAACTCACCGGCCTGTCGCGCAAGTTCCTCATCGCCCTGCTCGAATACCTGGACAAGGAAAAGATCACCGTGCGCGTCGGCGACAAGCGCCAGTTGCGCAGGAAGTAGGATACGGAGAAGAGAAGAATGCCTCTGGCGGCCAGGAGGGGATGATCCCCTCCTGGACCTCCCCGATGGGGGGAAGGCCGGGCGGGAAACGGGAAAAGCGGCGGGAGGCCGGGGCCTGCCGCCGCAAAAAATGTCGCGGAGCCGGCTGCTACCAGTCCTGGTCCTGGGGTTTGGCCTCCTGCTGGGCCTTGATGACCTTGAGGGCGATAAAGACGGCAATGAAGCCGAACAGCACGATGAGACCGGCGAAATCGAAATTCACGGCGAACCCCCTGGACGGATGTATTTCGTGAAAAAAATCCTTAACCCCAAAGGCCTGTCATGTCCAGATGCAAACGTGTGCGTGCGGCTTCTCCGCAACTGGCGCGGGCGGCCTGCCTGGCCATCTGTTGCCTGCTGCTTACGGCCGCGCCGGCCCGAGCCGGCGTGGTGACCGTGGAAAACGACGCCTACAGCCTCGACGGCGGCCCGGCCGTGACCGGGGCCTGGGAGGTGGCCGAAAAGCTCGCCGTGGCCCGGGACGTCGTCGTGGTGGTGCTCGGCAAGAACTCCCGGCCGTCCACGGTCCAGACCCTGCTCCAACTGCTCGAAAACCTCCACGTGCCCACGGCCTTCACCAAAAAGGCCGACTACAAGGCCCTGCGCGAGCGCGGCGTGCTCGTCCCCACGCGCACCCCGACCCATCCTTGACACCTCCCCGGGCCCCAGCTACTCCCCGGAAACGACCTGGGCGCCCCTCGGGGCTTGATAGGGAATCCCGTGCAAATCGGGAGCGGACCCGCCGCCGTCAGTCCCCATAAGGTCGGCTTCCTCGCGCGCCACTGGGAAACCTCCCGGGAAGGCCGGAGCCGATGGGACGAGCCGGAAGACCTGCCCGGTCGCAAGGCCAACCCGCCGGCAACGAGGGCTTTTGCCGCCCGGGCTTCGGGAGAAGGCGCGCGGCCCGACCGTGTCGCCGCCTCGCCCCGTGTTTCCCAAGAGCCCTCCATACCCATGGAGGTTTTCCCAACATGCCGCTTTTCAAGCGCGCCATCCCCTGTTTCCTGCTGTGCCTGCTCCTGGCCGCGCCGGCCCTGGCCGGGCATGAGGCCAAAAAGGAGCCCAAGCGCGCCATCGTCGTGGCCGCCTTCGGCACCACCGTGCCCGAGGCCGCGCCGGCCATCCAGAAGATGGTGGAACGCGTCAAAGCCGCCTATCCCGGCGCGCCCGTCACGCTTTGCTACACCGCCGCCATGATCCGCCACAAGCTGGCCGGCCAGGGGCAGCAGATCCCCTCCCCGGCCGAGGCCCTGGCCGCCCTGCCCGACCAGGGCGTCACGGACGTGGCGCTATTTTCCCTGCAGACCATCCCCGGCCGCGAGTACCACGACCTGGTGCGCCTGGCCCAGGCCTTCTCCGGCCTGCCCAAGGGACTCTCCCGCGTGGACGTGAGCGCGCCGCTGCTCTTTTCCCGCGAGGACTTCCCCCGCGTGGCCAAGGCCCTTCTCGCCGCCGCGCCCAAGGAAAGAAAGCCCGCCGACGCCGTGGTCTTCGTCGGCCACGGCACGGACCACCCGTCGGACATGGCCTACCCCGCCCTGCAATACGAGTTGTGGCGCGCGGACAAAAGCGCCTTTGTGGCCACGGTCGAGGGCACGCCGAGCTTCGAGGACGTCGTGGCCGAACTCAAGGCGCGCGGGATCAAAAAGGCTTTCCTGATGCCGCTTTTCGCCGTGGCCGGCGACCATGCCCGAAACGACATGGCCGGCAAGGAGGACGACTCCCTGGCCTCGACGCTCAAAAAGGCCGGCATCGAGACCGTGCCCGTGCTGTCCGGCAACGCCGACCGCGAGGCCGTGGCCGCCGTGTGGATGGACCACCTCAAGGCGACCTACGACGCCCTGCCGGGAAAATAATGCCCCAGGACCGTCCCGGACGCGGCGCGACGGCCGCCCTGCTTCCCGCCCTGGCCGGGCTGGCCGCCCTCGCGGCGGCCTGCCTGGCCGGGGCCTATCCGGCCTCGCCGGGCCAGGTCGCGGCCGTGCTGGCCCACGCCCTGGGACTGCCCGGGGCCGGGCCGGCCGACGACCCGGCCCTGGCCGCCGTGGTCCTCGACCTGCGCCTGTGGCGCAGCGTGCTGGCCTACGGCGTGGGCGCAGCCCTGGCCGTGGCCGGCGGGGTGTTCCAGGGCGTGCTGCGAAACCCCCTGGCCGACCCGTTCACCCTGGGGGTGTCCGGCGGCGCGGCCTTCGGCGCGGCGCTGTCCCTGACCCTGGGCCTGGCCGCCCTGACCGGAAGCCGGCTGGCCACGCCCGTGGCCGCGCTCGCCGGCGGCGCGGCCACCCTTGCCGGCGTGCTGGCCCTGTCGCGCCTGGCCGGCGGGCTGCGTCGGGAAACGGTCGTGCTCTCCGGCATCATCGCCGCCACGTTTCTTTCGGCCCTGCTGTCCCTGGTCAAGGCCTTGAACGAAGAATCCGTGGCCGGCATCGTCTTCTGGATCATGGGCGGCTTCCAGGGCCGGGGCAAGGCGGAGCTGGCGCTCTTCCTGCCCTGCCTGGCCGTCGGCCTCGTCGTGGTGCGCCTGTTCGTCCGCGAACTGGACATCCTGCTTCTCGGCGAAACCCAGGCCCGCCAGCTCGGCGTGGCCACGGGCCGGGCCCGGCTGTGCCTGCTCGGCGCGGCGAGCCTCCTTACCGCCGGGGCCGTGGCCGTCTCCGGGGTCATCGGCTTCGTCGGACTCATCGCCCCCCACGCCTGCCGCCGGCTTTTCGGCGCGCAGCACGGCCGGCTGCTCGTCCAGAGCGCCCTGACCGGCGGGGCGCTCCTTGTCCTGGCCGACGTGGCCGCCCGCACCATTCTGCCCGGCGGCGCGGAGCTGCCCGTGGGCGTGGTCACGGCCCTGCTCGGCGGTCCCTTCTTCGCCTTCCTGCTTTTGGCCCCGCGCGCCGGAGGCCGGGCGTGATCCGCCTGCGTGGCCTTCGCGCCGGCTACGGCCCGGCCGACGTCCTGCGCGGCATCGACCTGGACGTCGCGCCCGGCGAGATGGTGGGGCTTCTCGGCCCCAACGGCGCGGGCAAGACCACTTTGCTCCTGGCCGCGACCGGCGTGCTGGCCCCGCGCGCCGGCACGGTGCGCCTGGACGGCCGCGACGCCGCCGCCTTGACCGCCCGGGAACGCGCCCGGCTGGTCGCCTCCGTGCCCCAGCGGGCCGAAAGCGCCGGAGAGCTGCCCGTGCGCGCCCTGGTGCTCATGGGCCGCTACCCCTACCTGTCCTTCCTCGGCGGCTACGGCGAGCGCGACGAGGCCGCCGCCCGCGCGGCCATGGCGGCCGTGGGCGTGGCCCATCTGGCGCAGCGACGCCTGGGGGAACTCTCCGGCGGCGAGTTCCAGCGCGTGCTGGCCGCCCGGGCCCTGGCCCAGGACGCCCGGGCCATCGTGCTCGACGAGGCCTCGGCCGGCCTGGACATCGCGCGCAAGATCGAGCTCTACCGCCTGCTCGCGACGCGAAACGCCGCCGGCGCGACCATCGTCGCCGCCCTGCACGACGTCAACCTGGCCGCCCTTTTCTGCCGGCGGCTGGTCTTCATGAAAGGCGGCCGCATCGCCGCCGACGGCCCCGTGGCCGAAGTCTTCACCAGCGAAACCCTCTCGAGGATCTATGACACCGACATCCTGGTCGTCGCCCATCCGCGCGGCGGCCTTCCCCAAGCCCTGGCCGTGGTTGGCCCTGTGCCTTGCCTTGACCGTCCTTCTCCCCTGGCCGTCCCGGGCGGCGACGACCGTCACCGATGACCTCGGCCGCGAGATCGTGTTGGAAAAACCGGCCAGGCGCGTAGTCGCGCTCTACGGCGCCTTCAATGAGATCTTGGCCGGCATGGGCCAGGCGGGCCGCATCGTGGCCCGCACAGAGGCGGACGCCGAGCCGCCGTCCATCGCCGCCCTGCCCGTGATCGGCACCCACATGCGCCCGAACCTCGAACGCGTGCTGGCGGTCAAGCCCGACCTCGTGCTCCAGATGGCCGGGCGCGGCGAAGCCGAGCAGGCCGTGGCCGAACTCACCCGCCTGGGCCTGCCCGTGGCCGTCTTCTCCGTCTCGGACTTCACCGGCCTTTTCGCCGCCATCGAACGCATCGGCACGCTTGTCGGGGCCAAGGAGGCGGCCGACAGCCTCGTGGCCAAGCTCCGGGACCGCCTGGCCGACGTGGCCGAGAAGGCCGACAAGGCCGGCGGGGACAAGCGGCCGCGCGTCTTCTTCGAGGTCCGCTCCGGGAGCCTCTTGGCCGCCGGCAAGGGCTCCATGGTCGATGCGGTCATCAAGGCCGCCGGCGGCGCAAACGCCGTGGCCACGGACAAGAAGATCGTGCGCCTTTCCGACGAGGAGCTGTTGCGCCTGGCCCCGGACGTCTGCCTGACCCAGCGCGGCCCCATGAACCCGGAGGCCAGGAGCATGGCCGAACGCCCCGAATACGCCGCCCTGCCCTGCGTCAAGGACGGCCGGGCCTATGTCGTGGACGAGGCGCTTTTTTCCCGGCCCGGCCCCGGCAGCGTCGCGGCGGTGGAGGAGCTTTCGGGGCTGCTCGCCGGCCAAAAGCCCGGGGAGACGCGGCCATGACCCGCTACGGCACGCTTTTCGGCCTCGGCGTCGGCCCCGGCGACCCCGAGCTTCTCACCCTCAAGGCGGCCCGGGTCCTCCGGGAGACGGCGGCGGTTTTCGCCGCCTCGTCGAGCAAGAACGACTATTCCATCGCCGAGGCCATCGTGCGGCCCCACCTGCCCGAAGGCGCGGCCGTGACCCGGCTGGCCTTTCCCATGACCCGCGACCGGGACGCCCTGACTGAAGCCTGGGAGGAAAACGCCGCGGCCATGGCCGCAGTCCTGGCCGCCGGGCGCGATGCCGCCTTCGTCACCCTGGGCGATCCCCTGCTCTACAGCACCTTCGGCTACGTGCTGCCGCTTCTGCGCGAGCGCCTGCCCGGCCTGCCCGTGGTGGTGGTGCCGGGCGTGACCTCCTTCCAGGCGGCGGCCGCGGCCACGGGCGAGGTGCTGGCCGAGTCGGGCGAGAACCTGCTGGTGGCTTCCGGCGTGGACGAGAGCGGCCGCCTGGAGCGGGCGCTTCTGGCCTCGGACAACGCCGTGATCTTAAAAGCCTACCGCAACTTCCCCAGGCTTCGCGCCCTGCTCGGCGACCTCGGCCTGGCCGGGGGCACGACCTTCGTCACCCGCCTGGGCCACCCCGGCGAGGCCGTGGAGCGCGACCTGGCCAAGGCTCCGGAAAAGCCCCACTACCTGTCGCTGTGCCTGGTCAAACGCAAGGGCTGACGGCGCGCCGCTTTGACAGGGCCCTCCCGGCCGGGTCAGACAGGCATCGAAATGCAGCGTGGGCGGCAACAGCCGCAAGGCCTTCCTGGACGAGATGCCACGACGTGAGGACCTCCTCCATGACCGCGTGTATTGATTCGGAATTTTTCCTTGCGATTTCACGCAAGTTAGCGCATAGAGAGCAAAGGGACCATGCGTCAATAGCCACGCTGAACGCGAGCTCATGTTACAACTACGGCGTCACCCAACAAAATACCATATTTCGAGATAGCTAACCGCTACGAACGGGATACTCAGGCGGTGATGAATGCGGCCAATCGTCAAACGAAGAGAAAGGGCTGTTATGGTCATGCATGCAGCGAACAGTCTCTCTTCCTACGATAACCTGCAACGAGTCGTCCTCTACACGTGCCTCTTCTATCTTTCCTATTGCTACCTGCCGCGCTTTTTAGTCTTTCTTGACATTTTTCCCCACGAATACACTTGGGAGGAACTCTTCCTCAACTACGAAGCCGGCTTCCTGCGCCGTGGCTTGCTTGGAGCGATCGCCCACGGCCTTTTCCCGGCCGTGACACCTCTGGTCTTTTACGGAACGGTCATCGGGGTAGGCTATTTCCTCACACTCCACCTCAGTGCGGATTTCTTCGGGAAGTTCGATCCGCTTGTCATCATCCTCGCCTTCGCCTCTCCCGCGCTGCTGGCTTTTCCGGCCTATGCCTTCCAGGCCCTGGGCCGCAAGGATCTCCTCATCACGCTTTTTACTCTTATCCTGGCCAAGCTGGCCGGTCGGGAGGCCCGGCGGGCCGCCTCGCCGAACCGTATCCGGCAACTGTACGCCTTTTTCACCATCGGGGCCGGCCTGTGCATCCTCATCCATGAACTGGAGGCCTTCCTCGTCCCCATCCAGCTTTTCATCATGAGCGTCCTGTTGTGGCCTACCGGCAGGACCCGGGACATCATCGCCTGCTCTTGCGCTGCGGCCGTCTTCCTGTTGCTTCTCGACATCGTCCTCTTCGCTTTTCCCGTATCCCCCGGCGCGGGTGACATCATCTGCCAGTCCTGGGCCGAGGCGATACCGGCGCTGTCCTGCCAGGCGGCCTTCATGCGCAACAACCCCTTCCGCTGGCTGAGCATCGCCCCGAAGGACGGCCTGGGGCTGGCCCTTTCCATCATGACCGCTCCGGCGACCGCTGCCAGCTATGCCCTGGGCCTGCTTCTCGCCCTGGCGCCGGCCATCGTCGCGACGCGGCTTTACGGTCAACGGCATTTCACCACGGTCGCAAAAGGCAGTCTTTTTCTGCGCCTGTGCCACGACGCCGGCGTACTCGTCCCCTTCGGCCTTTTCTTCGCGGGGATGGATTATGGGCGCTGGATCAACCTGATCGCCACCCATGCGCTTGTCGCCGCCTGCGCCGTCATAGCCGCCGCTCACACGCCTCAAGAACTCGAGCGTCGAAACGGCGCGATCCACGCCCGTCGCCTCGAATTCCTGTCCCAGCGACCGGTCCAGAGCGCCGCCTCCGCTTTCCTCCTCGTCGTCTATCTCAGTTCGTGGCGCATGGAGCATTACGTCCCTGCCGGGGCTTTCGCCCTGCGCGGCGACCTGTTGCAGGCGGTCGCCTCCTGTGTCGCAACGATCCGGAAGCTCCTGCCGTGAAACGAACGTCCCCCATCCGGAGAAGCACCGTGCAAGCCGCCATCCCGCCGACCCGAACCTTTGAGGGGCTCACCGTCATTTTGCCGGTCCTCAACGAGACGCAATCCCTGCGGGGCACCATCGAGACGCTCGAGGCCGAACTCGCCGCCTGCCCTCACGATTACTGCATCGTCGTCTGCGACCGGACCACGCCCCAAAGCGGCGCCGTCGTCGAAGCTCTGCGCGCAGCCCACGGCGAGAGCATCCGCGTCCTGCGCCAAAAACGTCCCTTCCTCGGCGGGGCCATGCGGGACGCCTTCGATGCGGCCCGCGCCAGCCACGTCGTCATGATGGCCAGCGACCTCGAAACCGACCCGGCCACGGTCAAAGCCATGGTGGAAGCCGCCCGACGACGACCGGGAGCCGTCGTCACGGCCTCCCGCTGGCGCAGGGGCGGCGGCTTTTCCAACTACGACCCGATCAAGCTCCTGGCCAACCGGTTGTTCCAAAAACTTTTTTCACTGCTGTACGCAACGCGTTTGACGGATATGACCTTCGGGTTTCGACTGTTCCCCACCAATCTGGTTCAAGCCATCGCCTGGGAGGAACTGCGCCATCCGTTTCTCTTCGAGACCATCCTCAAGCCGTTACGCCTGGGCGTTCCGGTCATCGAACTGCCCTCGGCCTGGAAGGCGCGCACCGAAGGAACGTCCAGCAATACGTTCCTCGCCAATTTCATGTACTTTCGCACCGGACTGCGCATCCGGTTCATGGACAAACGACGCATTCTTCTGGTGGATTGCGCCCAAGGGAGTGGTAAGGAATGAAAAAAATCATCGTCACCACGACGATCAATCCGCCGACGGAAGCCATCGCCAAGTTCGACGCCCTGCCCGGCTGGGAACTCATCGTCGTCGGCGACCTGAAAACGCCCGCCGGCTACACTCTAGCCAACGGCCGCTACCTGTCGCCCGAAGCGCAACAGGCCTATGATCCCGAACTGTCCGAAGCCATCGGTTGGAACTGCATCCAGCGACGCAATTTCGGCCTGCTCGTGGCCCATGACAACGGGGCCGACGTCGTCGCCCTGGTGGATGACGACAATATCCCCCTGCCCGGCTGGGGCGAGGACCTGCTGCTCGGGCGAGAGGTCGAAACGCGTTTTTTCGAAACCGACCTGCCTGCGTTCGATCCTGTGGGGGTGACCAACCATCCCACGCTCTGGCATCGGGGCTATCCCCTGCCGCTTCTGGCCAAACGGAGCCGGCGCACCGAAACGCGCCGACGAATACGCGCGGACATCCAGGCGGATTTCTGGAACGGCGATCCGGACATCGATGCCATATGCCGGATGGAGCACGCGCCGGAATGCGAATTCGACCCGGCGCTTTTCCCCATCGCCGCCAACGCGCCCTCGCCGTTCAATTCCCAGAACACGTTCCTGTCCCGGCACGTCCTTCCCGATTACTTCCTCTTCCCCCACATCGGACGCATGGACGACATCTGGGCGGCCTATCACAGCCAAGCCCTTGGGCATACGGTCATTTTCGGCAAGGCTTCCGTGTACCAACAGCGAAACGCCCATGACCTGATCCAGGATATGAAAAAAGAATATCTCGGCTACGAGCATAACCTGGCCATCGTGACGGCGCTTCGTAACGAAGCTGAAGCGTTGCTGTCCTTTCTGCCCGAGCGCTCCAAGCAAGCCTTCTCCCTCTACAAAAGGCATTTTGCACATGCGTAAGATCCTGATCACCGGCGGCGCGGGATTCGTGGGCCGCCATTTCACGCGGCGTTTTCTCGAAATGGGCGACACCGTCCATGTCGTCGATTCCGTCGCCCCGCTTACGGGCGGCATCGATCCGGCTGACGGCTGGCCGCTTTTCGACCCCCGCGACTTCACGTCGTTCACGTTTCACAAAGAAGATTGCCGCTCCTTTTTCTCGCGCGTGCGGGATACGGACTTCGACTACGCCGTGCATTTGGCCGCCATGGTTGGCGGCCGGGAAGTCATCGAGAATAATCCCATCGCCGTGGCCGACGATCTGTCCATCGACGCGGCGTATTGGCAATGGGCGGTAGCGGCCAGGCCAGGCAAGACGCTGTGCTTCAGCTCCAGCGCGGCCTATCCCGTAAGCCGCCAGCAGGAGTCGGGCTACGAGCTGTTGCGCGAGGACATGATCGACTTCTCGAGCGGCATCGGCCTGCCGGACATGACCTATGGCTGGGCCAAACTCACCTGCGAGTATCTCGCCCGGTTGGCCTACAGGAAGCACGGGTTGCGCTCGATCTGCTTCCGTCCCTTTTCCGGTTACGGCGAGGACCAATCCGCAGCCTACCCTTTCCCGAGCATCTGCATGCGCGTGCTGGCCAACAGGGGGGCGAAGACGCTCCACGTCTGGGGCAGCGGCCGACAATTGCGCGATTTCATCCACATCGACGACTGCGTGGAAGGAGCGCTGGCCATGATGGACCGCATCGACGACGGCGGGGCCGTGAACCTGTCCACCGGCGTGTACACGAGCTTTCTGGACTTCGCCCGCCTCGCCGCCCACTGCTGCGGGTTCACACCGGAGGTCGGCGGCATGACGGACAAGCCGTCCGGAGTCTTCGCCCGGGCAGGAGACACCGCGCTCCAAAACAAGCTCGGCTTCGCGGCCCGCGTGGCCTTTGCCGAAGGCGTAGCCCGGGCACTCCGGCATTATGAAGGAAACAGTGCCTAGCGACGCTGCGTCGGCGATTTTCCACGACGAATCCGGCGCTTTTCCATGGGCGAGGCCAACGGCTGTGGCTGGGCTTCACATCCGCGAGGGCAGACACACCGATTCCGTCGACGATACTGTTGCATAACCTGGCGTACGCATCACGGGATGCGACGCGATTGTCCCATCGCTGCACCCTCAGGCTTCCTGCGGACATGTTTCAGAACGAGAAACCGCAACCGTCGAAACGATCGGCCAACCGACGCGTCATCACAGCAGGATAAGTGAGATGCCTTTCTACACGCTCAGGCTGGACAAATATGCAGCGATACTTACGTTCCTGTGGATATCTTTTTTCATTTACACTTTGGCTGAGTGCCTTCGACTTTGTCAAGGCCATCTGATCTATGCGCTGGACGATCCGTATATCCACCTGACCTTTGCCTCCCGTCTGCTGCAAGGGACTTTCGGCATCAACCAGGGAGAACTGGCATCGCCTGGTTCCTCACTTCTCTGGCCTTGGCTGATGGCGCTGACGGAGATAGGGAAGCTCGGCGTATGGGGGCCGCTCATCGCCAATATCCCCATCGCTCTCTGCAGTGTTTATCTTGGCGGCGTCCTTTTGAAAAAAATCAATGCCGTCGAACCACTGACGCGTTCCCCCTACGCCTATGCGCTGGGGCTGACCATGATTTTCGCGATGAACGCGGTCGCTTTGCCGTTTACGGGGATGGAGCACTTGCTGCACATCCTCCTTCTGCTCGTCATCCTCCTTGAGATGCTCAAGGTTGCCAGGGGAGCGGGCCCAAGTCGGGTGTTGGGCGTCTGCCTTGTCTTGCTCCCCCTTGTCCGCTTGGAAGGACTGGCTTATGCGGGTACAGCCTTTCTCGTTCTCTGGCTGCGGGGATATCGCAAGCAAAGCCTCGCTTACGCCGCCGGCCTGACCGCCCTTTTGGGAATTTATGCCGGTGTCATGCTGCACCTGAAACTGCCGATCATCCCTGGCTCTATTTTATTAAAATCCGACTTTGCCTCCAGCGCTGTCCAAGGCGACGGCATTTCCTACGCTCTGCTGAATCATTTCCTGGGCTCGCTGGCCCATCCTTCCGGGCAAATGCTGCTCGCATGCGGCTTCATCATGCTTTGCATGCTGATCCACCAACGCCATAACCGCGCCATGCTCTTTATCGTCCTGCCAGTCTTCGCCGCCGTCGTAGCCCATATTTTCGCGGGGCATTACGGCTTTTTCTTCCGTTATGAGGACTACGCGATGACCCTGGCCTTTTTCGGCATCCAGATTTGCCGCGACAACCGGGAAGACGTCGCGCAACACCAGGGATCGGCCTTGCTGAGCTGCCTCCTGCTCGTCATGAGCGTCTTCATTGCCGCCCCTTATGCCAAAGCCGCGCTCCTCACGCCGCTGGCCGCGCGGAACAACTATGAGCAGCAGTATCAAATGCGCCGTTTTGTCTTCGACTTTTTTCCAGAACCTATCGCCGTCAATGACTTAGGCTTGGTCAGTTTTGGAAATGACAACTATGTGCTCGACCTGTGGGGGTTGGGATCGGAAGAAATTCGCAAGCTCAAAATGGCAAACGCCTACGACAGCAAGGCCATGGAGCGGATCATCAAAGAACACAACATTCAATTGATCATGATCTACGAATCTTGGTATCGGGATCAAATCCCGGCAAGTTGGGTCAAACTTGCCGTCCTGCACACGAGAGAACGAATTGTCGTCGCCCAACAGGATGTCGCTTTTTTCGCTCCCTCCGCCACGCAGACCGACGCATTGAAACAGGCCCTGGTCCGCTTCAAAAAAACCTTGCCCCGCGAAATCGGTTTGCAGCTGTTTTTTGATCCGAGCGGCTTCGAATGAATTTTACACGGACGGCCTGCCGCGTCCTTTGTATGGGAGCCGGGTCTATAACCCGCCACCTCTCGCCGCTTAAGGCAGCTTTTCGACGTCCGCCCGGGCTTCGTAATACGGCGTGCCCTGGCCCACGGCGCTGACCATGTCCGGGATGAGGCGGTTGACGCCCTGGGCTGCCTTCAGCCAGCCGCCGCGCTCGCAACTGACCACGTCCGGCCGCAGGCCCGGGTCGTGGCGCACCACCACCTCCATGGCCCCCAGTTCGCTCGCCAGCCGCGCCGGGCCGCCGTCGGCGATGCCCAGGCGCGTGGCCTCGTCCGTGGCCATGGTCAGCACGGCCGGCCCGCCGTGGTCGCCGGGCACGCGCTCGGAGCACAGATGCCCGGCCCCGCCCGGGGTCAGCAGGTGGTAGGGATAGCGCGCGCCGTCGCGGCAGTCGGCGCAGGACGTGACCTCCGTGAGCAGTCGGAACCGGCCGTTCGGCGTGTCGAACTTCCCGTCCCGCCAGGGCGTCATGGGCGCGTCCGGGATGCGCACCGGGCCGCGCCATAGGTCGTCCCAGGCCACGCCCTTTTCCAGGAGCGGCCGGATGAGCAGCTTAAGCCACTCCTCGTCGGTCTTGACGAACTCCTTCGCGAAGGGGAAGCGCCGGGCCAGGTCCATGAAGATGTCGAACTGGGAGCGGCACTCCCCGGGCGGCGGCGCGGCCGGGGTCAGCGGCCCCACGTGGTTGTGGCCGAAGCTCGCCACCAGGTCGCGCTGCTCGAAAAAGGCGGCGCAGGGCAGAAACAGGTCGGCATGGTCGGCCGTGTCGTCGAGAAAGAGGTTCATGTCCACGACGAAGGGCACGCTGTCCAGGGCCCTGGCCACGAGGTCCGAATTCGGGGCCATGCACACCGGGTTGGCGGCCGTGATCACCGCCACCTCCACTTTCGGGTCCCTGGCCGCGAGGATCTCCCGGCCGATCTGCGGCATGAGGAACTTGCGGCGCGGCGGATGGAGGTCCTCTCCCCAGAGCTCGGGGTCGTAGGGCCCCCATTCCTCGAAGCCCTGGGACACCCCGCCGCCGGGCAGGCCGATGTTGCCCGAGACCGCGCCCAGGGCGTCCACGGCGCGCACCAGCTCGTGCCCCAGGCGGAAGCGGTGCAGGCCCCAGCCGAGCAGCGTGGCCGTGGGCCGGCCGGCCACGTAGGCCTCGGCCAGGGCGGCGATGGCCGCCGGGTCGACGTCGCAGGCGGCGGCAAGCTCCTCCATGGAATAACGGGCCACAAGGGCGAGATAGGCGTCCAGGTCGTCGCAGCGCCCGGTGAGAAACGCCCGGTCCTCCCGGCCGTTTTCCAGAATGCGCTTGGCCGCGGCCAGGGCCAGGAAGGCGTCACGGCCGGGCTTCACCCGCAGGTGGACGTCGGCCAGACCGGCGGATTCGCTCCGGCGCGGATCGACGAGGATGACGCGCGCCCCGCGCTTTTTGGCGTCGCGCAGGTGCGGCAGCAGGCCTGGCTGGGTGGCGACGGGATTGCGGCCCCACAACACGATGGTGCGGGCGTTTTGGAGGTCCAGGGGATCGTGGGAGACCCGGGGGCCGAAGTCCAGGCTCTGGGCGGCGTAGCCCGTGCCGCCGCACAGCGTGCCGGCCAGCGTCGTCACGCCGCCGAGCAGGGCGAAGAAGCGGGCGTTGACGATTTTCAGCGCCGTGCGCTCGCCGAAGCCCATGTAATAGAGGATGGACTCCGGGCCGTGGGCGGCCACGGCGTCCTTGAGCCGCTCGGCCAGTTCGTCCAGAGCTTCGTCCCAGGTGACGCGGGTAAGCGCGCCGCCCCGGCGGCGCAGCGGATGGACCACGCGCTCGGGGCTGTAGAACCGGCGCAAAAAGGCCGGGGCCTTGCGGCAGGCCGTGCCCCGGTTGACGGGATGGTCGGGGTTGCCGGAGAGCCGGACCACGCGCCCGCCCGCGACATGGGCCAGCAGGCCGCAGGCGCTGGGGCAATCGCGGGTGCAGGTCACGGGCACTGGATTTCGCGTCAGGGACATCGTTCCTCCGAACGGCGCTTGACCGTGACGGAGGCGCGCCAAGGACGGAGGATAGCGGGCAATGCCTATGGGCGCAACCCGGGGCGGTCACGCCCCGAGGGCGGCCGGGGGACGTTCGCCGGCCAGAAGCAGCACCACCGCCGTCCCGCCCGGGCCCGAAAGGACCTCGAATCCGGCTGCGTGCCTGGCCGCCATGACGCCGGCCAGGGCCAGTTCCCGGCCCGGCCCGGCCGCCGCGTCCCCTTCGCCCGGCGCGCCGTCGTCGCGCACGGTCAGCTCCACCGCCTCGTCCCGGCGGCGGGCCGTGACGTCGATGCGCCCCTTGCCGCCCGGGGCCAGGCCCCGCAACGCGCGCGAAAGGACGAGCAAGAGCGTGCGGCCCAGGTCGCCCGCCGGAAAGACCACCGGCGGCAGGTCCGGCTCGAAGTCCGTGTACACTTCCGCGACGTATTTCCAGATGCCGCGCGTGAGGGTCAGGACGTCGTCCACGACCTCGGCCAGGTCCACGGCCCGAGTCGAGGCCGTGCCCGGCTGGGCGTAGCGGCCCAGGGACCGGACCATGGCCGCCACCCGGTCGAGGCCTTCCCGGGATTCGCGCACGGCGGCCGGGGTTTCCTCCAGCAGGAACCGCAGCTCCTCGTCCTCGAGAAGCTCGGCCAGGGCGGCGGCCAGTCCGGTCGGGTCCTGGTCCAGGCGCAGGGCCTCGGCGCTCAGGGCGTCCAGGGCCTCGACCATGCGGGCGAAGGCGTTGGCGAGAAATTCCAGGTTGCCGCCCACGTACTGCACCGGCGAGGCGATCTCCCGGGAGATGCCGGCCACGAGTTCGCCCAGGGATTCCATGAGCGGTCCGTCCAGGCCCGCGCCGGGCTCGTCCCGATGCGGCGCGCGCGCCCCCTCGTGAGGCGGCCTGGGCGCGCCGCCTTCCAGGCGGCGGCCCTCCTCGCGACGGGCGGCGGCCAGGGCCCGGCGCAGGCGGAAAAGCAGGCGCAGGCGCGCCGCCAGCTCCACGGCGCAGATCGGGGCGCGGACGGTCTCGTCGGCCAGTTCCAGGACCCGGGCCACGGCCGCGTCGTCGGCCAGCGGATCGAGCACGGCCACGACGGGAACGGAAGACGTTCCAGGGCGTTCGCGCAGGGATCGCACGGCGTCGGCCCGGGCCGCCAGCAGCCCTGCCGGAGCCACCAGCCCGTCGAGGCCGCCGCCCAGATCCTCGGGCCCGGCCACATGGCGCACGGCCAGACCCAGGTCCGCCAGGCCCCTGGCCAGGTCTCCCGCCGCCTCCCCCTCCAGCCACAGGCCGATGACGTCCATTCCCGTTCCCTGTCGCCCCCTGCTGCGGGGAGCCCGTTTGCCAGGCGTCGCCCGGCGTCGCCGTTCCCTTGGCGACATGCCGTGGTCGGCCATCCGAACCGCGGATGTCCAGGGGTTTCTACAACGGCGTCGCACGCGACCGCAACAGCCGAGGTCGGTCTTTCCGACCCAATCGCGGCCCAACGGCAGGTCCCGGGACGGTTTCGACGACGGAGCCGGGGCATGCCCCGCAAGACTGGAGAAGCCCGGGCGCGGAAAGCGCCGGAAGCCGTGCGGCAGACGCACAAAGGGGGGCCCGAAGGCCCCCCTGACACCGCGGCCGGCGCTGCGGGTCGCCCCAAGCGCCCTGCCCTGGCCGCGGCTGTCGGGATGCCCTCCAGGTTGCGGCGGTCCCCGGTCGCCGCGCGCCGGACCGGCCCCGGGCCGGTCCGGTGGTCCCCCCTGTCAGGCACCCCGACGCCTGCCCCGATGCATGGTCCGTGCCGCCAGGCCCGGCGGCCTGAAACGGCCGGGGCGCGACCTTTTACGCCCCCCTGGCCGCTCTCCTCGCTGCATTTCCCAAGCGGCCGCCAGAATGCCGACATGTCGCCAAATCGTTCGTACCGCGTCCCCTGCGTCCTGATGTCCCGAATGCCTCTTGGTTTCGGCCCGGGCTCATGGTACGATACCCACGGCCCACTTGCACGTCGCCGTTTTTCCGGATCCGGCAAGGCATACGCCAACGGATCGCGCCCATGCCACGTCGAGGCCCCTGCGGCCCGATGCCGTCACGTCTGGTGCGGACGGCAAACGGCCGGCCCGTTGCGGACGGCGCTTGGTCCGAGCCCTGTTGCTGCCCGTTATTGCAGGAAGCCGTCACCTTTTCGAGCCTTGCCACTGGAACTCAAGCGCTTCGGCCACTGCGAGACGCCATGGACAGCCGAGAACTCTCCGTCGCCATCCTCACCAACAACCAGCATCACGCCAGTCGCGACAAGCAGTGCTGCATCAAGCTCAACGTCAAAAGCGTTGCCGTATTCGACGACGTCGAGGACGCGCTGGAGCCGGTGCGCCGCAACGACGTGCAGCTGCTGCTCATCGACGCTTCCGTCAAGGACATGGACGGCGGCGCCTGCCTGCGCGCCATCCGAAAGGCTTCGCGATCCCAGTCCCTGCCGGCGGTCATGGTCACCCGGGAAAGCAGCATCGAAAGCGTGCTCGGGGCCATCGCCGCCGGTTGCAACGGCTACGTCATCCGGCCCTATTCCCTGGAGACCTTCGAACGCCACCTGCGCCTGGCCTGCGACACCTTACGCGGCGATTCCCTCGAATCGGAACAGCTGGCCGTCGCCGGCGAACTGGTGCGCCAGGGCCGCTTCGACGAGGCCCTCGAAGAATTCGCCGAGATCGTGGAAGAGGAAAACGAGGCCGCGACCTATTTCAACAAGGGCATGGACTGCCTGCACCGCCGCAAGTTCGGCAAGGCCATCCTGGCCTTCAACAAGGCCGTGGCGCTCAATTCCCTGTACGCCGAGGCCTACAAGGGCATGGCCCACGCCTACCGGGGCAAGGGCGACGAGGCGAACTACCTGGCCTACCTGGACAAGTCGGCGGAAATATTGGCCATGCAGGACCGGCTGGACGAACTCAAGGAGCTTTTCGCCGAGATCCTCCAGGCCAACCCCGATGCGGTCAACCCCTACAACACCCTGGGCATCGACCTGCGTCGGCGCGGCGACTACGCGGGCGCGATGCACGCCTACGCCCAGGCCCTCGCCCTGACGCCGGAGGACGAGAACCTGCGCTACAACATCGCCAAGGCCTGCATCTTCGCCAAGGATTACGCCGGAGCCATGGAACACCTGGAGCGGGCCGTCGCCTCGCGCAACGACTTCGAGGAAGCCAAAAACCTGCTGGTCAAACTCAAGGCCAAGCAATACGATCAGTTGCCCGACGCCCCGCAAGCCACGGCGGCTCCTGCCGCCGATCACAGGGGCCTGGCCAGGGACGACTGACCCATGGACGGCGAAAACCGCATCTCCGGCATCTTCTCCCTCAAGGCCACGATCAAGGTGGGCTTCGGCACGACCAAGCGGGCCGCCCTGTCGGAGACCTACTGGTTCGTCAAGGAACTCGACGGCGGGCGCTTCCGGGTCCAGAGCCTGGACATGGACTTCAAGCCCCAGGGCACGCCCTTCGAGATCAGCCGCGAAAAGCTCTTCGAGGAATACCACCTGGAGCCGGACCTGAGCTACCGGCTCTTGAGCCAGCCCCTGCTCGTCGGCGACCATTACCGGGCCACGGCCAAGCCGGCCAGCGCCGAACGGGAATACCTCAAGGTCAAGGGCATCGACGAGGAGAACATCCGGGCCAACTTCGGCCTCGGGCTGGTCTACCTGGCCCTGGAGAAGAAGGACAAGGCCGTCTACATCTTCGACCGGCTTGTGGCCCTTGAGGAGACCTTCGAGCCCAGGCACAAGCACCTCTTTAACGAGTTCGGCATCAACCTGCGCAAGAAGGGGCTCTTCGAGGAGGCCCTCAAATACTATTTCCGGGCGCGCCAGCTTTCCCAGAACGACGACCATCTCTTGCTCAACATCGCCCGTGTCTACTACGAGCAGAATCGCCTGCCCGAGGCCGAGGCGGCCGCCCGCGAGGCCCTGAACCTCAATCCCGACCTGGCCGAGGCCAGGCGGCTGCTGGCCCGCATCTGGGACGGCCCGCCGCCTCGCATCGAGCCTTTGCCGGGCATCTGAAGCCCATCCCCCAAGCCGCTTCCAGCGACGTTCCCCTTTGCTTCGGGTTCCCCGCCTCCGGCCCGGGACTGCCGGCCATGCCCGAAGCGGCCGGCGACGGCCACGCCTCGCCCCCCGCGCCCCCAATCCCCTGTTTCGACCCCATCCTCCGGACGCCTATCGACCCGGATTCCCGCCATATCCCCCCTGGGCTTGAAAGGCGCCGGAAACGGGCATATCCTCTTGTTCGCCTTTTATAGCCCGCGGCAACGAGTCCTGCCGGCGCAACGCTTCGCAGCCGTGGCCGGGACACGAAAAACGCTTCATGGAACGAACGCCAGAAAAACATTTCAAAGAGTTTACACGAAGGGCGTCTTCATACGGATTTCGTAACTATTTTTTCAAACGGCGGGTACGACATGTCCCTCGACGCGATGCTTCGGAGCTCTCCCTTGTGGCGTCCCTGCGCTTTCCCCCCGATCCCGGCAAGCCTCGCCATTACCTGCTTTACTGAAGACGTACAACATATCAAAGACATACTGAACGAAAGAAAATACGTCTCCTGCAACTGTTTTTATCTCATCGACAACGAGGAATACGTTGCCGAGCATCATTCTTTGCCTTTCAAGTCTACAAAAGAAAGCATCCCACTCAAGAACATCGACGCCATCGGATCGTGCCTCGACTCAGACATCCTCTTTTTCAGCAAGCACTTTGACTACTTCAAGCTCATTAGAGGGACAGAGAAGATTCATGCCTATGGCTTCCGCTCCTTCTTCATCTTCATGCCCCTGCCGTACAATTTCGGCATCACCACGACGCACCTCCCGCTTTACCTGCACCAGAACAGGGCCGCCCTCGAACAGGCTTTCGCCCTGCTCGAAGACGAGGAAAGCAAGCGCGTCTTCGCCTCTCGGGTCCGCGCCCTGCTTACCGGCAACGTCGGCTACCTGCGCCTGTCGCCCTATCTCGAGTACTTTCATCCCCAGGTCCAACCCACGGCGGGCGACGTCGTCCTCGACGGCGGCATTTCGGCCAACATCGTCGCGCAAGTGCGGTTTTGCCGCAGTATCGGCCAAGAGGGGCGTCTCTACGGTTTCGAGCCGGACCCGATCGGCTTCGTCAAGGCCCACGACCTGATGCGGGCGCGCGGGGATACGGGCAATTGCACCCTGATCCCCCTGGGCCTGTGGAGCAGGAAGGCCACCCTGCACTTCGCCCTGGACGGCCAGGCTTCCCATGTCGCCCAAGGCGACGAGGACGTCGTCGTGCCTTGCGAGATGACGACCATCGACGACTTCGTCGCCGAGAACAGGCTGGGAAAAGTCGATTGCATCAAGCTCGACGTCGAGGGCGCGGAAGCCGAGGCCCTGCGCGGCGGGCTCAAGACCATCGTCAAGTTCAAACCCAAAATGGCGATCTCGCTCTACCACAAACCCGAGGACCTCTACGAACTCCCCATCCTGGCGCAGGCGATCCTGCCCGACGCCAGGTTCTACCTCGGCCATCACCATGCCGCCCTGCACGAAACGATTCTCTACGTGCTGCCGCGGTGAGGCCTCTTGCCTCCACCCGACGCCGAGCCTGCCCGCATCCCCGGAGACCGGCCTCCCCCCTGCCTGCCCGACGAACATTGCAACGTCGTAACTCGACTCCGGACCGGCAAGCCGGCTAGGCAGACTCTTTACTTTTGCAATAATGTTTTTCAGGAATAGTTTTTTCTCTTTCAGCCTGGGCACGCGACGCCTCACCAAGACCGACCCAAACCGCCAGCGTCTGTGCGACAAGACGACGTGCCTCGACGGAACCGCCATGTCTTCGGAACTGCTGCAAAACGCTTCGTTCAACCGCTTCTGGCTCTCCCGCAGCGCCTCGGGCTTCGCCTACCACATGACCGCCGTGGCCCTGGGCTGGCAGGTCTACGCCCTGACCGGGGACGTCTTTTATCTCGGGCTGGTGGGGCTGGTGGAGTTTCTGCCCCAGTTCCTGCTCACCCTGGTGGTCGGGCAGGTGGCCGACCGTTTCGACCGGGGCCGCATCGTCTGCGTGTGCCAGACGCTCCAGGGCCTGGCCCTGCTGGCGCTTCTGGCCGGCAATCTCGGCGGCTGGCTGGGGGTGGGGGGCATCTTCGCCTGCGTGGCCATGATCGGCGCGTCACGGGCCTTCGAGACCCCGTCCATGCAGGCCCTTTTGCCGACGCTGGCCCCGTCCGGGCTTTTCCCGGCCATGCTGGCGTTTAGCGCCTCGGCCTGGAAGACGGCCATGATCCTCGGCCCGGCCATGGGCGGGCTGCTCTACATGGCCGGGCCGAGCGCGGTCTACGGCGCGGGGGCCGGCATTTTCCTCGTGGCCGCCCTGACCTCGGGCGGCATCCCGGGAAGCGACCGGCCGGCGAGCCGGCCACCGGCCACCTGGAGCGCCGCCCTGGACGGACTGCGCTTCATCCGCAAGCGGCCGGTGATCTTCGGAGCCATCTCCCTGGACCTCTTCTCGGTGCTCCTCGGCGGGGCCACGGCCTTGCTGCCGGCCTACGCCCACGACATCCTGGGCACAGGCCCGGCGGGGCTCGGGCTCATGCGGGCCGCGCCGTCCATCGGCGCGCTGGCCATGTCCGTGCACCTGGCCCGCCGGCCCCTGACCCGCCGGGTGGGCCGGACCATGTTCGCCGCCGTGGCCGTCTTCGGCCTGTGCACCATCGCCTTCGGACTCTCGCGCTGGCTGCCCCTGTCCGTGGCCGCCCTGGCGCTTCTGGGGGCCAGCGACATGGTCAGCGTCGTCATCCGCTCCACGCTGATCCAGCTCGACACCCCGGACGCCCTGCGCGGCCGGGTCAGTGCCGTCAACGCGGTCTTTATCGGCACGTCCAACCAGCTCGGCGACTTCGAATCGGGCCTGACCGCGGCCTTTTTGGGCACGGTGGGCGCGGTGGTGGCCGGCGGGGTGGGCACGCTTTGCGTGGTGGCCCTGTGGATCTATCTCTTTCCCGAACTGGCCCGGCGCGACGCTCTGGTCGCCGCGCCCAAGCCGGAGGCCGAGGCCGCTCAGACCCCGGAAGGCACGCCGTAGACCGCCGGCCACCAGGCATACCCCTCCCCCACGGCCTGAATGCGGCCGATGCCGGGAAACGGCAGGTGCGCGCCGGCCACCCACTCCTTGTCCTTGGCCAGCTTGGCCATGAGCGCCTGTCGGTCGGCCGCCGCCTTCGGCTGGTCCGCGTCGAAGTCGATGGTCACCCCGGGCAGGGGAAACTGCACGGCCAGGCAATGGGCGATGTCCCCCCAGAAGAGGATGCTCGCCCCCTTGGAGCGCACGCGGTAGGCGCAGTGGCCGGGCGTGTGCCCGGCGTTGAGTTCGGCCTCGACCCCGGGGAACGGGACCTCGCCCGAGGCGAAGGCCGTGAGGGTCCCGGCGGCCTGATACGGAGCCAACGCGGCCCGCAGCGCCGGCAGCACCTTGCGCTGCCCCTCGGTCACGCGGTTTTCCGCCCCCGGGCTCAGCCAGTAGGCGACGTCGGCCTCGTGGACGCGCACCTTGGCCTTGGGGAAAAGCGCCTTGCCAGCACCGTCCACCAGGCCCAGGGCATGGTCCGAGTGCAGATGGGTGAGCAGCACGGCCTCGACCTGCTCGGGCTTGTAGCCGGCGGCCGCGATGTTGGACGCGAGCAGTCCGGCCTTGTCTCCGAAGTACGTGCCCACGCCGGTGTCGACGAGCACCAGCCCCTGGCCGCCGTTGACCAGGAAGGCGTTGATGGCCGTGGGCGCGCCGACCTTGGGATCGATGAAGGCCGCTTCCAGGGCGGCGTTTACGGCCTCGGGCGAGGCTCCGTGCAACAGCGCGGGGGAGATCGGCACGCCGCCGTCGTAGATGGCGGTCACTTCCACGTCGCCGACCATCAGCCGGAAATAGCCCGGCGCCTGTCGGGAAACCTGCGCCGGCGAAGCGGCCGACGCCGGGCGGGTCGCGCCGTCCAGCACCGTGCCCAACGCGGCCAGGGCCGCCCCTTGAAGGAAAAAGCGTCTGCTGAGCATCCCAGCCTCCCTGACGGTTGTCGCGCGGGCCGGCCCTGATCTGGGCGGGACCGCGCGGTTGCTGTTCGGGAAACAAGAAACACCGTTTCGCTTCCCGGGCGCAAGGAGGCACTTTCCCCATACCCAGTCACCGCCAGGGAGCCGTGCCTCCCGTTCGACGCTCCCCAAGCCGTAATGCCTGGCAGGCAAAAAACAAGGGGACCCCTGACGGAGTCCCCCTGGGTTGTCGTAGAGACGGACGGCCGGTTATTCCATGGGGCCGTCGCCCAGCAGCAGCGGGCTTTCCTCCAGCTCCTCCAGGAACCGGTCGGGGCGCTCGGGCTGACGCGGCACGGTGATCTCGCTGTCCATGTAGCGGCGATAGCCGGTGCCGGCCGGGATCAGCCGGCCCACGATGACGTTCTCCTTGAGTCCGCGCAGGGCGTCGTCCTTGCCCATGAGCGAGGCTTCGGTGAGCACCTTGGTGGTCTCCTGGAAGGAGGCCGCCGAGATGAAGGAGTCCGTGGATAGCGACGCCTGGGTGATGCCGAGCACCAGCGGCTCGGCCACGGCGGGCTTGAGGCCCTCCTGGACGCAGCGCAGGTTCTCTTCCATGAAGCGGATCTTGTCCACCTGCTCGCCGATGAGGAAGTTGGTCTCGCCGGAATCCAGGACCGAGACCTTTTTCAGCATCTGGCGCACGATGATCTCGATGTGCTTGTCGTTGATGGCCACGCCCTGGAACCGGTAGACGTCCTGGATCTCGTCCACCAGGTACTTGGCCAGGAACTTCTCGCCCTTGATCTTGAGGATGTCGTGCAGTTCCGGGTAGCCCTCGGTCAGCAGCTCGCCGGCCTCCACGAAGTCGCCTTCCTGGACCGTGATGTGCTTGCCGCGCGGGATGAGGTATTCCTTGGCGTCGCCGGCCTCGGGGGTGACGATGATCTTGCGCTTGCCCTTGGTCTCGGGGCCGAAGGACACGATGCCGTCGATCTCGGAGACCACGGCCATCTCCTTGGGCTTCCTGACCTCGAAGAGCTCGGCCACGCGCGGGAGACCGCCGACGATGTCCTTGGTCTTGGACGATTCGCGGGGCTTTCTGGCGATGATGTCGCCTTCGAAGACCTCCTGGCCGTCGCGCACCATGAGCAGCGCGCCGACGGGCATGGAGAAGACGGCCAGGCTGTTGGTGCCGGGACGGGTCTTGGGCGCGCCGTGGTCGTCCACGATGGACACGGCCGGCCGGTAGGAGGTGGTGCGGTACTCGATGATGGTCTGCGTGGCGCGCTTGGTCGCGTCGTCCACCTTCTCCTGGTAGGTCTTGCCCTCGACGATGTCCGTGAACTTGATGATGCCGGCCACGTCCGTGACGAAGGGCTCGTTGAACGGGTCCCATTCGGCCAGGAGCTGGTCCTTTTTGACCTCCTGTCCGGCCACGGCGTAGAGCTTGGCGCCCGACGGCAGGCTGTAGCGCTCGCGTTCGCGGCCCTGGTCGTCGACCACCGACACCTGCCCGGACTTGCCCATGATGATGGTGTGTCCCTGGCGGTTGACGATGGACTTGACCCGGGAGAGCGCGATGCGGCCGTTGTGCTGGGCCGTCACCGACGACTGGGCGATTTCGCGCGCCGCCGTGCCGCCGATGTGGAAGGTGCGCATGGTCAGCTGGGTGCCGGGCTCGCCGATGGACTGGGCGGCGATGATGCCGACGGTCTCGCCCACGTTGACCAGGTGTCCCCGGGCCAGGTCGCGGCCGTAGCACATGGCGCACACGCCGTGCTTGGACTGGCAGGTGAGCGTCGAGCGGATGGTCAGGGAGCTGAAGCCCTTGTCCTCGATGATCTGGGCGTAGGCCTCGTCGATGACCGTGTTGGTGGGGATGAGCACCTCGTCGGTCTCGGGGTCGAGGATGTCGAACATGGTCACGCGGCCGAGCGCCCGCTCGTACACGCGCTGCTTGATGTCGCCGGCCTTGACGTAGTGGGAGATCTCCAGGCCGTCCACGGTGCCGCAGTCGATCTCGGTGATGATGACGTCCTGGACGACGTCCACCAGGCGGCGGGTGAGGTAGCCGGAGTTGGCGGTCTTGAGCGCCGTGTCGGCCAGGCCCTTCCGCGCGCCGTGGGTGGAGATGAAGTACTGGGCCACGGACAGGCCTTCGCGGAAGTTCGAGGTGATGGGCGTCTCGATGATCTCGCCCGAAGGCTTGGCCATGAGGCCGCGCATGCCGGCGAGCTGGCGCATCTGGTCCTGGTTGCCGCGCGATCCGGAGTGGATCATCATGAAGATCGGGTTGACCGAGGTGTTGCGCTCCTCGCGGCCGGTCTTCGGGTCCTTGAGGATGTCCCAGGAGATCTGCTTCATCATCTCCGAGGCGACGTCGTTGGTGGCCTTGGTCCAGACGTCCACGACCTTGTTGTATTTCTCGGTGCGGGTGATGATGCCCTCGCCGTACTGGACCTCGATGTCGTCCACCTCGTTCTGGGCGGCCTCGAGCAGGCCGGCCTTGCTGTCCGGGATGGTCAGGTCCTTGACGCCGATGGAGACGCCGGCCCGGGTGGCGTACTCGTAGCCGAGGTCCTTGAGGCGGTCGCACAGGATGACCGTGGCCTTGGTGCCGGCCATGCGGTAGGTGTCGCCCACGAGCTTGCCGATGCTGCGCTTATTCAGCACCGTGTTGACCAGCTCGAAGGGCAGGCCCTCGGGCAAAAGCTCGCCCACGATGATGCGGCCCGGCGTGGTCTGCACCCGCTTGCCGTCGATGCGGCAGGTGATGCGGGCGTGCAGGCTCACCACCCCGGCGTCCACGGCGCACACCACCTCGCCCGTGTCGGCGAAGATCTTGCCCTCGCCCTTGGCGAAGCTGCGCTCGACCGTGAGGTAGTAAAGCCCGAGCACGATGTCCTGGGAGGGCACGATGATCGGGTTGCCGTTGGCGGGCGACAGGATGTTGTTGGTGGACATCATGAGCACGCGGCACTCGATCTGCGCCTCGACCGACAGCGGCACGTGCACGGCCATCTGGTCGCCGTCGAAGTCGGCGTTGTAGGCCGAGCAGACCAGCGGGTGCAGCTGGATGGCCTTGCCCTCGACCAGCGTCGGCTCGAAGGACTGTATCCCTAAGCGGTGCAGGGTCGGGGCGCGGTTGAGCATGATCGGGTACTCGCGCACCACGTCTTCCAGGATGTCCCAGACCACCAGCTCTTCGCGCTCGACCATCTTCTTGGCCGTCTTGATGGTGGTGGCGAGCCCCCTCTCCTCCAGCTTGGCGTAGATGAAGGGCTTGAAGAGCTCGAGCGCCATCTTCTTCGGCAGGCCGCACTGGTGGAGCTTGAGCCTGGGGCCGACGACGATGACCGAACGGCCGGAGTAGTCCACGCGCTTGCCGAGCAGGTTCTGGCGGAAACGGCCTTGCTTGCCCTTGATCATGTCGGACAGGGACTTGAGCGGCCGACCGTTGGTGCCGGTGATGGCCCGGCCCCGGCGGCCGTTGTCGAAGAGCGCGTCCACGGCTTCCTGGAGCATGCGCTTTTCGTTTCGTATGATGATGTCCGGCGCGCCGAGTTCGATGAGGCGCTTTAAGCGGTTGTTGCGGTTGATCACCCGGCGGTAGAGGTCGTTGAGGTCCGAGGTGGCGAACCGTCCGCCGTCCAGGGGGACCAGGGGGCGCAGCTCGGGCGGGATGACCGGAATGACTTCCATGATCATCCATTCGGGCTTGTTGCCGGAATCGAGGAAGGCCTCGACGATCTTCAGGCGCTTGATGATCTTCTTCTTCTTGGTCTGCGACTTGGTGGTCATGGCCTCTTCGCGCAGTTCGGCGCGAATGTTGACCAGATTGAGTTCCTCCAAGAGCGAACGCACGGCCTCGGCGCCCATGCCCACGACCACCGCGTCCTCGCCGCCGTAGTGGTCGATGACCTGGATGTACTGCTCCTCGGAGATGACCTGGTACTTGGCCAGGTTGGTCTCCTTGGGGTCCAGGACCATGTAGGAGTCGAAATAGAGCACCTTCTCCAGGTCGACCATGGTCATGTCGAGCAGCGTGCCGATCTTCGACGGCAGGGTCTTCAAAAACCAGATGTGGGCCACGGGCGCGGCCAGCTCGATGTGGCCCATGCGCTCGCGACGCACTTTGGAGGCGATGACCTCGACGCCGCATTTTTCGCAGACGATGCCGCGGTGCTTCATGCGCTTGTACTTGCCGCAATTGCACTCGTAGTCCTTCACCGGCCCGAAGATCTTGGCGCAGAAAAGACCGTCGCGTTCGGGCTTGAAGGTGCGGTAGTTGATGGTCTCGGGCTTTTTCACCTCGCCGAAGGACCATTCCCGGATCTTCTCCGGCGCGGCGATGGAAATGCGGATGGACTTGAGCGTGCGGCTGGAAACGGCCGTCTGGCCGATGCCGCGCATGCTGAACAATTCGTCCAGAGACATACGGTTACCTCGTATGGCGGGAGGACTTCCCCGCAGCTGGCGCCGCCGGATGAGACCGGCGGGACGGTTGGGACGTGAAGCGTATGTCGAAGGCTCGCACGGCTAGGGGCGGGCGGGCCCGGGGTCGGCCCCCCGGCCGCCCCCTGCCGGAACGCATCCGGACGGGGGGCGGCGGCGGGCTCCCGGGCGCGCCGCTAGCGCCGCGGCGGAGCCTTAGCGATCTTTTTTTCGTCCTGGATCAGGTCCACGTCGAGGCCGAGGGACATGAGCTCCTTGACCAGGACGTTGAAGGACTCGGGCAGCCCGGCTTCCAGGAAGTTGTCGCCCTTGACGATCTTCTCGTACATCTTGACGCGCCCGCCGACGTCGTCGGACTTGACGGTCAGGAATTCCTGCAGGAGGTACGACGCGCCGTAGGCCTCGAGCGCCCAGACTTCCATCTCGCCCAGGCGCTGGCCGCCGAACTGGGCCTTGCCGCCCAGCGGCTGCTGGGTGACCAGGGAGTACGGGCCGGTGGAGCGGGCATGGATCTTTTCGTCGACCAGGTGGTGGAGCTTGAGCATGTACATGCAGCCCACGGTGACCGGACGGTGGAAGGGTTCGCCGGTGCGGCCGTCGTAGAGGGTGACCTTGCCGTCCTCGGGCAGTCCCGCCTGCTTGAGCCAGCCCCACATCTCGTCCTCGGTGGCCCCGTCGAAGACCGGCGTCTTGGCCACGATGCCCTTGCGCAGGCTCTTGAGGGCCTTTTTGAGCTCGTCGTCGGTCATGTCGTCGATGAGCGCCCCGGTCTCGGGATCGGAGAAGACGGTCTTGGCGTCGGCGCGCACGCCCTCCATGGCCTTGCCGGAATCGACGAGTTCGGCCAGCTGCTTGCCGAGCTCCATGCCGGCCCAGCCCAGGTGCGTCTCCATGATCTGGCCGATGTTCATGCGCGAGGGCACGCCCAGGGGGTTCAGCACGATGTCCACCGGGGTGCCGTCGGCGAAGAAGGGCATGTCCTCTTCCGGCAGGATGCAGGAGACGACGCCCTTGTTGCCGTGGCGGCCGGCCATCTTGTCGCCCACGTTGAGCTTTCTTTTGACGGCCACGTAGA
>JAEWCY010000049.1 GCA_023390395.1 Pseudomonadota bacterium
GCCCGACGCCGGCTGCGCCGGCCGCGCCCGCCCCGGGCGGCGACGGCGGGGCGCGCATCCTGACCCGCAACCCGGTCATGGCCCGCATCCGGGCCGATCTGGCTGCCGTGGCCGTGTCGCGCGAGCCGGCCCTGGTCGTCGGCGAGACGGGCGTGGGCAAGGAGCTGGCCGCCCGGGCCATCCACGAGGCCGGCCTGGCCGTCGGGCGCAAGGGGCCTTTCGTCGGCTGCAACGTGGCCGGGCTCGACGACGTCATGCTCACGGACACGCTCTTCGGCCACCGCAAGGGGGCCTTCACCGGGGCCCAGACGGACCGGGGCGGGCTCATGGAAGAGGCGGCCGGGGGCACGCTTTTTTTGGACGAGATCGGCGACCTGTCCCTGGCCTCCCAGCTCAAGCTTCTGCGCTGCCTCCAGGAGCGCGAGTTCTACCCCCTGGGCGCGGACGCGCCCCGGCCCATGGACTGCCGGGTGGTGGCCGCCACCAACCGGCCCGTGGCCGAGCTCATGAACCCGGACGTCTTCCGGCGCGACCTCTTCTTTCGCCTGCGCACCCACCTGGTGGTCATTCCCCCCTTGCGCGAGCGCCTGGACGACCTGGCGGTGCTGGCCCCGCATTTCCTGGCCGAAGCCGCGGCCGAGCAGGGCAGGCCCTGTCCGGAGATTCCGGAGCGGTTCTACGAGGTCCTGGCCGGGCACGCCTTTCCGGGCAACGTGCGCGAGCTGCGCTCCCTGCTGCACCACGCCCTGACCATGCTGCCGCCGGGCGAGCCCACGCTCTCCCTCGAGCCGGTGCAGGCCTGGATCGGCTCCGTGGGCGTGGCCAGCTGCCCCTTGCCGGCCGCCCCCCTCGGCGAACTGCCCACCCTGCGCCAGGCCGCCGCCCGGGTGACCGAGGGCATGATCGCCGAGGCCTTGCGCCGCACCGGCGGCAACCAGAGCAGGGCCGCGAAACTTTTGGGTATTTCCCGCCAGGCGCTCAGCAAGCGCTGCCGCAACATGCGCGACGTCAACCCCGGTTGCCCTGTCAACCCCGGTTGACGTTTCTGCAACATGCCTGAATCAATGAGTTTCTTGCCAAGCGGTCGCGAAAGGGGTGTAAACCCGGGTTGCACCTCTGGTCGGCCGACCTGAAATGTTCTCGCCAACATGCCGAATTTACGAGTGAAATAGCTTTGGTCCGGCCCTTGCTTTGACGACTCCCGAAATCGGACGCGGCCGCGTCCAACGCGCCCGCGGCGCGGACATCTTAGCGAGGAGTCGTGATCGTCATGAAGAAACTGCTGATTTTGGGTTCCGGCGCCGGCGGCGTCATGGTGGCTACCAAGATGGCCAAGGTGCTCAATCCGAGGGAATGGAAGATCACCGTCATCGACCGGTCCTGGCAGCACCACTACCAGGCCGGCTGGCTCTTCATCCCCTTCGGCATCTATTCCATCGAGGACTGCGTGAAGCCGCAGATGGACTTCATCCCGTCCGGCGTGGACTTCGTGCAGGACGAGATCGTGGCCATCGACCCGGCGGCCAAGAAGGTCACCTGCAAAAACGGCACGCACGACTACGACTGGGTCGTGGTCGGCACCGGCTGCCGCATCATGCCGGGCGAAATCGACGGCATGGAGGACGGCTGGCGCAAGGACATCTTCGACTTCTACACCCCGGACGGGGCCATGGCCCTGGCCAAAAAGCTCAAGCACTTCAACAAGGGCAAGCTCGTGCTCAACATCGCCGAGATGCCCATCAAGTGCCCGGTCGCGCCGCTGGAGTTCGTGTTCCTGGCCGACTGGTTCACCATGATCAACGACATCCGCTGCAACATCGAGATCGAGCTGGTCACGCCCCTGACCGGCGCCTTCACCAAGCCCGTGGCCGCCGAGATCCTCGGCAAGCTGTGCGAGGAGAAGAACATCAAGATCACGCCGAACTTCGAGATCGGCAGCGTGGACGTCGAGCGCAAGGTCATCGAGTCCCACAAGGGCGAGGAGGTCGACTACGACCTGCTCGTGTCCATCCCGCCCAACTTCGGCTCCCAGGTCATCGAGGACTCGGGCATCGGCGACCCCATGTGCTACATGGACACCGACCACCATACGCTCAAGTCCAAGGTCTACGAGAACATGTACATCATCGGCGACGCCACCAACGTGCCCACCTCCAAGGCCGGCGCGGTGGCCCACTACCAGTCCGACGTGGTGGCCGAGAACCTGCATCGCGAGATCGAGGGCCTGGAAGCCCGGCCGGAATTCGACGGCCACTCCACCTGCTTCATCGTCACCGGCTACGAGAAGGCCACGCTGATCGACTTCAACTACAAGGTCGAGCCGCTGCCGGGCAAGTATCCCTTCCCGGGCCTGGGGCCCCTGGACCTTCTGGGCGAGTCCTTCATGAACTACGCCGGCAAAATGATGTTCAAGTGGGTGTATTTCAACCTGATGCTCAAGGGAAAGGAACTGCCGCTTGAACCCCAGATGTTCATGGCCGGCAAGAAGCGCATGGGCGTTTGCAGCCTGTAGGGGGTCCTGACGTATGAAAAACGAGGACCTTATCCTGGAGAAGCTCACCGCCATCGAGGCGGAGCTTGCCGAAATGCGGGTGAAGCGCCTGGAAATGAAGGAGCTCACCCACGACCTGAATCCGCTGCTCAAGTCGGCCTTTCAGAACGTGCTGCGCGAACTCGGCCAGGTGGACTACGGCTTCCAGCTTGAGGACGGCATCGTCCTGCTCAAGCGGTTTTTGCGCAACATGAAGAACATGGCCTACATGATGGACCAGATGGAGAACGTCATCGAACTGGTCCACACCATGGAGCCCTTGCTCAAGACCGGCGTGCACAACGTCATCCGCTACCTGGGCGGCCTGGAGCAGCGCGGGGTCTTTCGCACCTACGAGGCCATGCTCGAGATGCGGGCCAAGGTTTCCGCCCGCTATTCGCCCGAGGACTTCGAGCAGATGAGCGACGCCTTCGTGGAGATGATCGGTCTGCTCAAAAAGATCGCCACGCCGGAATTCCTGGCCCTGATGGACAAGCTGGCCGAGCTGCCGGCGGCCATGGAACTCGACAAGGCGCAGCCGCTCGGCGTCATGGGCCTGGTGTCGGCGCTGCGCGACCCGGATCTGCGCGAAGGGCTGGGCGTTGGCCTGCAAATGGCCAAGTCCTTGAAGAAACTGAAGTAAGAAAAAAGGGCGCTGCCCGCGAGGAACCTATGGCCAAGAAAATCCTTATCATCGACGACGACCCGGATGTCGTGTCCTACCTGAAGGACGTCTTCGACGCCGAGGGATTCACGACCTTCACCGCCGTCAACGGCGTGGAGGGCCTGGAAAAGGCGCAGGTCCACCGCCCGGACCTCATCACCCTGGACATGGACATGCCGGCGCGCGGCGGGACGCTTTTCTACGTCAAGCTGCGCCAGGAGCCGTCCCTGGCCGACATCCCGGTCATCGTCATCTCCGGCGTCGGCCCCCGGCCGCCGGCGATCGCGAAAAACGTGCCCGTGCTGTCCAAGCCCGTGGACCCGAAAAAGACCCTCAAGCTCGTGAGCGAAATGATCGGCGGCTAGCTTGCCAGGCCGGAAAACATGACGATGTTTTCCGGCGGGCGGCGACGCCCCCGAATCCCCCGGGAAACGCGGCCGGCGCGTTTCCCGGGGGACGACCAAGACCTCGGTGCGCCCGGCGGCGCGTTCCGCGCGCGCCGTCCCCGGGCGAAGCCCCGGCCGCGGCGGGACGCCCTCGCTCCTCCCGCCGCGGCATTGGGGCACAAGGAGTGCGCCCATGTCCGAAGCCTCGACCACGCCGCTCATCGGCCTTCCCGACAAACGCGTGCTCATCGTGGACGACGAGGACGCCCTGCGCGAGGTCCTCGAACTGTCCCTGGCCGACCTCGGCTACGTCGTGGCCACGGCCGCCGACGGCAGGCAGGCCCTTAAGCGCTTTCCCGACTTCAAGCCCGACATCGTGCTTACCGACATCAAGATGCCCGTCATGGACGGCATCGAACTGCTGCGCCGCGTCAAGGCCCTCGATCCCGACGTCGAGGTCATCATGATCAGCGGGCACGGGGACATGGAACTGGCCATCCAAAGCCTCCAGTTCGAGGCCTTGGATTTCCTGACCAAGCCCGTGCGCGACGAGCTGCTCGTCAACACCCTCAAGCGCGCCTGCGAGAAGATCGACATGCGCCGCCAGCTACGCGAGCACACCCATAACCTGGAGCGCATCGTCAAGGAGAAAAGCGCCCGGCTGGTGGAGCTCGAGCGCCAGCTGGCCGTGGGCCAGGCGGTCGAGGGCTTGTCCACGGCCATGAAGGACCTGGCCGCCTCCTGCGACGAGGGGCCGGGCTACTTCAACGAGCTGCCCTGCTTCATCGCCATCCACAACCGGTACCTGGAGATCGTGGCCGTCAACCACTTGAGCCGCGAACGCCTGGGCGACCTCGTCGGCCGCAACTCCTGGGAGGCCTACGCCGGCCGCAGCGGCAGCGGCAACGCCTGCCCGGTCTGGAAGACCATCGAGACCGGCCGGCCCCAGCGCGGCCGAGAATCCCTGCGCGGCCTCGACGGCCGGGAGATTCCGGTCATCGTCCACACCGCGCCCATCGTCAGCAAGGACGGCGCGGTGGAGCTGGTGCTCGAGCTGTCCGTGGACGTCTCCGAGGTCAAGCGCCTCCAGGAAGAGCTGCGCGCCGCCCGGGAGAAGTTCCAGCGCCTGTTCGACGCCGTGCCGGCCACCATCGCCGTGGTGGACCGCGACTTCTGCCTGGTCGAGGCCAACCGCCGCTTCCGCCAGGATTTCGGCCCGGAGCGGGCCCACAAGTGCTTTTCGCTTTTCGCCCACGGCGACGCCCCCTGCCAGCGCTGCCCGGTGTCGCGCACCTTCGAGGACGGCGCTTCCCACGACGACGAGACCGTGGTCACCACGCGCAGCGGCGAGCAGCGCAACGTGCTCATCCAGACCGCGCCCATCCGCGACGAATCCGGCCAGATCGACCAGGTCATGGAGATCGCCACGGACATCACGCAGATCCGCCAGCTCCAGGACCACCTGGCCTCGCTTGGGCTCATGCTCGGGTCCATGTCCCACGGGGTCAAGGGCCTGCTCACCTCCCTCGACGGCGGGGTGTTCAAGGTGGACCTGGGGCTTTCGCGCGGCGACGACGCCAAGCTGCGCGAGGGCTGGAACATCGTGCGCGACAAGATCGCGCGCATCCGCAAGATGGTCATGGACATCCTCTATTACGCCAAGAGCCGCGAGACGCGCCGTGAGGCCGTGGACGCGGCCGTGTTCGCCCGCGACCTGGCCGAGGCCGTGGAGCCCAAGGCCGCCGCGCGCGGCGTGGGCTTCGCCCTCTCCGTGGCCGACAGCGCCGGCGTGGCCGACCTCGACGAGTCGGCCATGCACTCGGCCCTGGTCAATTTCCTGGAAAACGCCGTGGACGCCTGCGCCGAGGCCGACCAGCAGGCCGGCGCGGCCCCGGACGGGCGCAAGGTGGCGCTTGCCGTCTACGGGGAGCAGGGCGACCTGGTCTTCGCCGTGGCCGACGACGGCATCGGCATGGACCAGGACACCCGGGAGAAGATGTTCACGCTCTTTTTCTCGTCCAAGGGCACGCGCGGCACGGGGCTTGGGCTTTTCATCTCCAACCAGATCGTGCGCCAGCACGGCGGGTCCATTGCGGTGGAAAGCGCGCCGGGCGCGGGCACGCGCATCCTGGTGCGCCTGCCCCGGGGCGAGCGGGCCTCGGAGGAGGCGGCGTGAAGGGCTTCTGGCGCGCTCTCGCCTTTGTGCCGGCGGCGGCCTGGCGGCTGGCCCAGGGACGGCTCACCCTCAAGCTTTCCATTCCCCTGTCCATCGTCCTTTTCCTGTGCATCCTGGTCTGGAGCTTCTACCACATCCGCCACCAGCAGGAATTCGCCCGCCAGAACCTCATCGTCAGCGCCGACCGGGTGGCCCACACCGTCAAGCTGGGCCTGCACTACGCCATGATGCTCAACTCCCGGGAGGACATCCGGGCCATTGTGGAGAACTGCGGCACCCTGCCCGGCATCCGCTCCATCCGCATCTACAACAAGCAAAACGAGATCATGTTCTCCACCCGGGCCGGGGAGACGGGCAAGCGCGTGCCCCAGTCCGACCCCCTGTGCCAGGCCTGCCATTCGAGCCTGCCGCCGCTCCTTAACCCCAGCCTGCCCCGGCGGCTCTACGGCCGCAGCACCGACGCCGGCACGGACGTCCTGCGCCTGGCCAGCCCCATCCTCAACGAACCGGGCTGCTCCGAGCCCGCCGGCTGCCACTTCCACAAGGAGTCGGACAAGATCCTCGGGGTCCTGGACATCGCCTTTTCCAACGAGGACAGCCAGGCGCTGATCGGGGCCAGCATGTCCCAGACGCTGTGGCTGGCGGGCATCCTTTTCTTCCTGTCCGCCGGGGCGCTGTCGCTTCTTGTGGTCGTGCTCATCAAGCGGCCGGTCTCGCGCATGATCAAGGAGGCGGCCGCCTTGTCCCAGGGCGTGGAGCCGGTCGCGCCTTCCGTGTCCCAGCCCGACGAACTGGGCATGCTGGCCACGGCCATGCGCGACATGGGCCACGAACTCATCGCCAAAAACACCGAGCTCGGGGCGCAAAAGGACCTCTACCGCAACCTCTTCGAGGGCGTGCCCTGCCTGGTCACGGTCCAGGACAAGGACTACCGCCTGCTGCGCTTCAACAACGCCTTCGGCGAGCGCTTTTCCGCGGCCAAGGGCGAGTACTGCTACAAGGCCTACAAGAACCGGGACTGCAAGTGCGTGCCCTGTCCCGTGGAGACCACCTTCGAGACCGGCCAGAGCGTCTCCACAGAGGAGAGCGGCTGCTACAAGGACGGCAAGAAGGCCCACTGGATCGTGCACACCGCGCCCATCCGCGACGCCTCGGGCGAGATCGTGGCCGCCATGGAGATGTGCCTGGACATCACCGAGCGCAAGGAGCTGGAGCGATCGCTCAAGCGAAACGAGCGCAAGTATATGGATATTTTTAATAATATCCCAAGCGCCGTGTTCATGCTCGATCTCGCCGACCCCAGCGAACTGACGGTCATGGACTGCAACCGGGGCGCGGTGGCCATGCACGGCTCGGACAAGCAGGCGCTCATCGGCAAGAGCTTCCTGGACTTTTTCCCGGGCGAGGACCGGCTTTCCCTGTCCCAGGCCCTGGTCACGGGCGGCGGCGTCAACCAGGTGCGCCGCCGCGACGCCGAGGGCCGCGAGCATTACCTTAGCATCAACGCCTCGCCATCGGCCTTTTTCGACTGGCCGGTCCTTCTGGTCACGGCCATCGACGTCACCAAGCGCCTGGAGACCGAACAGCAGCTCATCCAGGCCGGCAAGATGGCCACGCTGGGCGAGATGGCCACGGGCGTGGCCCACGAACTCAACCAGCCCCTGTCGGTCATCCAGACCTCGGTGGATCTCCTGCGCCGCCGGGTGGACCGGGGCGAGCAGCCCGAGCCGGCTCTGCTGGCCCGGGCCACCGCCCTCATGGTGGCGCAGGTGGAGCGGGCCACGCGCATCATCAGCCACATGCGCGAGTTCGGCCGCCGGGCCCCGCTGCACGTGGAGCCGGTTGCCGTCAACGAGGTGCTGACCAAGGCCTTCGACATCTTCGGCCAGCAGCTGTCCCTGCGCGGCATCGAGCTCGTCTGGGAGCTGGCCGAGCGGCTGCCGGACGTGCCCGGCGACCCCAACCGGCTGGAGCAGGTGTTCATCAACTTCCTGCTCAACGCCCGCGACGCCGTGGAGGAGCGGGCCGAGCAGGCCGCCCAGGCCGGCGAGGGCGAGGAGGTCGCAAGGCGCATCACCGTGCGCACCATGGCCAACAAGGACTACGTGACCGTGCGCATCAGCGACACGGGCGGCGGCGTGCCGGCCTGCATCGCGGACCGGATCTTCGAGCCGTTTTTCACCACCAAGCAGGTGGGCAAGGGCACGGGCCTGGGGCTTTCCATCAGCTACGGCATCATCAAGGAGTACGGGGGCGAGATCCATGTGTCGAACAACGAAACCGGCGGCGCGAGCTTTTTCATCCGCCTGCCCGTGGCCGGCCATGCCGGCGCGCCGCGAGAGGGGAGGTAACCCGTGAGCAAGTATCTGTTCGTCCTGGCCAGGGGCCCTCAGGAACGCACCCCGGTGGGCCAGTGTCTGCGCCTGGCCAGGCTCGCCGTGCACAAGGGGCACGAGGTCTGCCTGTACCTCACGGGCGAGGCCGTGGACCTCGTTTCGCGAAGCCAGCCCAAATGCGCCTTCGGCACGCCCTCTCGGCCGGCCGACGACCCGTGCCGGCTCTTCGCCTCCCTGCGCGGCTCCCGGGCCCGCATCATGCTCGACAAGCGCAGCGCGCGGGAGCGGCTGGGCCATATGTCCGCCCTGCCGGGCGACCTTTCGGTCCTAAGCGACGCGGCCATGCTGGACATGGCCGAAACGTCCAAGGTCTTCTCGTTTTAAGGAGCGTACGCCATGCCTTTCACCATCACCCCCATGCTCGTGGGGGTCCGCAACGTCGATCAGGGAATCATGACCTACCAGCGCGGCTACGGGAAGCGCATCTGGCTGCCCATGTGGTCGTTTCTGTTGCGCGAGACCGCGCCGGAAGGGCGCATCGTGCTCGTGGACACGGGACTCGAGGACTTCGTGGCCCCGCCGGAATTCGTCGCGGATACCGGTCTCGACGCCCAGCTCATGGAGGACGCCCTGGCCGGGCAGGGCATTGCGCCGGAGGCTGTCTGGGGGGTGGTCAACACCCATCTGCACGACGACCACTGCGGCAACAACCTCCTGTTCCCCCAGGCGAAGTTCTTCGTGCAACGCGCCGAGGTCGAGGCCTGCCGCCATCCGCATCCCCTGGATTACCGCTACGACGACGCCTACATCGAGGGCCTGGACCTGGTGGAGCTCGACGGCGACGCCGAGATCCTGCCCGGGCTTTCGGTCATGGCCACGCCCGGCCACACCCCCGGGGCCCAGACGGTCCTGGTGGACACCCCGGACGGCCAGGCGGTCATCACGGGCATGTGCTCCAACCAGGAGAACTTCCCCGATTCCGGGCCGGCGGTCTGTCCGGGCGTGCACTGCGACGCCTTCGCCGCCTACGACACGGCCCAGCGCCTGAACGCCCTGCGTCGGCAGGGGGCGATGCTGCTCCCCCTGCACGACCTCGGCGTGGCCCGCCTGTGCCGGGCCAAGGACCACGCGGCTTAAGCGCCAGCCTAGGCGCGCCATGAAAAACGCCGCCCCGGCAGTCTGTTGCCGGGGCGGCGTTTTCGTTTTGGAGGCGAGGCGACGCGGTCGCCATGCCTGGCAAGCCGGGCGGCAGGGGCGGGGGCCTTGGTCGACGCGACCGGAAGAACCGGTCGCCCGGGCGGCGGCCTGCCCGGCCCCCGCTCCCTATCGGTTGCGCGTCTTGTACCGGGGGTCGATGACCTCTTCGAGCCGGTCCGTAGCCGTGGCCGGCTGGATGGACAGGCGGGCGACGGACTCGAGGACCTCCGGGGCGAGCTGCAAGTCCGCCGCGGCCAGGGAAGGCTTGAGCTGCTCGACGTTTCGCGCCCCGATGATGGGCGCGGTGACGCCGGGATGGGAGGCCACCCAGCGCACGGCCAGGCTCACGGGGTGCAGGCCGTTCTCCCGGGCAAAGGCGACGAAGCGCTCGGCCACGGCGTAGTAGACCGGGTCGCTGTAGCGCGTGCCGTACATCTTGTTTTCGACGATGCGCCCCTGCGCCGGGGCGTCCTTGCCCGAGTACTTGCCGGTCAGCAGCCCCGCCGCCAGAGGGTTGTAGGGGATCACCCCCAGCCCCTCGGACTGGGCCAGGGGCAGGATCTCGACCTCGGCTTGCCGCTTGACCAGGTTGTACATGGGCTCCAGGCACTCGAACCGGGCCAGTCCCTTGGCCTCGGAGACGCCGAGGGCCTTGGCGACCTGCCAGGCGGCCCAGTTGCTCGCCCCGATGGCGAGGACCTTGCCCTGGCGCACCAGGTCGTTGAGGGCGCGCAGCGTCTCGTCGATGGGCGTGAGCGGATCGAAATGGTGGATGAAGTACAGGTCGATCCTGTCCGTGCTAAGGCGTGCGAGGCTTTTTTCCACCTGCTGCATGATGTGCCGGCGGGACGCGCCCACGGCGTTGACGTCGTCGCCGGCCTTTTGCGCCACCTTGGTGGTGACGACCAGCTCGTCGCGGCAGTCCTTCATGAGCTTGCCGAGAATGGTTTCGGCCGCGCCGTCGCTGTAGACGTTGGCGCAGTCGAAGAAATTGATCCCGGCCTCGCGGCAGAGGTGGAACAGCCGGGCGGATTCGGCCTCGTCCGCCTCCTTGCCGAAGGTCATGGTGCCGAAGCACAGTTCCGAAACCTTGACGCCTGTCCTGCCGAGCAGCTTGTAACGCATCCTGGCGCTCCTTTGCGGGCGATCCGGTCGCCACGCCGCACAAGACGGCAGATCGCCGCGCCGGTCAAGGGGCGCTCGTCGCTGCGGCAGGCTCGACCTGGTGGATAAAAAGCATGGTCCCCCGGGATTTCCCGTGGGCGAGGGCTTGCAGGCGATCCTTGCGGGCGGCAAGGACGCGTCGCGCCCCGGGCGCACCCGAGGCCGCGCGACGAGGCGTCAGGGCGCGCCCGCTCTCCCGGCGACCCTGGCCAGGAACGCCTCCAGGCCTTGCATGGCTTTCGCGTCGCGGTACAGCCGATGCTTGCATCGGGCGACCTCGTTGCGGGCCTGGCGGTGGAAATCCTTGTCCCTGGCCAGGCGCGCCGCCGAGGCGACATAGTCGTCGAGGGTCGAGGCGATGCGATGGGCAAGGCCCATGCGGCGCAGGAACGCCGCCCCGTGGCGGCCTCGCATGAGCCCGGCCGGCAGCGTCACCACGGGCAGGTCCCAGGCCAACGCCTCCAGGAGACTGACCCCGCCCGACCAGCCGATGCTGTCCAGCGCCGCGTCCACGCGGCGCTGCATGGCCAAATAGGCCTCCGGAGCGAGGCGGGGGGAAAAGACGCAATGCCGGCCCGCTTCCAGGCCGTGCTTCGCGAAGGCGACTTCCAGTCGCCGCTTGAAGATTTCCGTTCCTTTCCGCGAAGTCGGATGCTCCACGAAGAGAAACTGCACCTCGGGTGCCCGGGCGGCAATGCGGGGAAAGACGTCGTCGTAGCGCGGCAGGTATTTGCATGTCGCCTGGGTGCAGGCGAAAACGAAGGCCTCCTCGCCCAGGCCCAGCCGCCGCCGGTCCATGCCGTCCGCCTCGGACGGACGGCAAGGCGGCTCATACCAGATCGAAAGATGCGGCAGCAGGACGAGGCGTTCGGTATAATGCCGCGCGGCATCGGCAGGCTCCATCAGTTCGCTGGAAAGGAAATACTCCATCATGGGCAAGCCCGTCGTTTCCGGATGCCCCCAGGCCGCGCACTGCACCGGAGCCAGACGCCGGCTGGCCAGGGCGAGGGAATCGCAACCCATGCCGATTTCCGGGTAGATCAGGACATCCAGCCCGTCGGCGAGGATGGTCTCCTCCCAGGCGGCGAAGGGTCGCGGCGCGCTACGGAGATGCTCCACGCCGGAGAGGAACGCCTCCGGATCGCTTCCCGGATGTCGTGGACCGACGGCGTACACGTGGACGGCAAAGCGTCGCGGATCAAGATGCTCCATCCAGCCGCGAAAGAGCTTGTGCACGGAATGCGACCGCACGTATTCCGAGACGAAGCCGACCCGGATACGCCCTTTTCCCGCCAGGGGGCGGGGCAGGGGACGCTTGGGGCGCAGCAGGTCGGCGTAGCGCACGAAATGCCGCCCGAAGCGTTCCTGGAGATCCCGGTCGCACTCCCCTTGATAAGGAAGGCCAAACGGCTTGAAGTTGCCGATGTACGAAAACGGCGCATGGCTCGCGACCCCTGCTTCCGTCCCTGCCTCGAGCCGCGCGACTTTTTCGCAGAAGGCGTCCAACTGCCGCGCGTAATGGCGGCGCACGGCGGCGATCTCGGCCTCGCAGCGGTAGGCGGCCGGGAAACAGAGGCATGCCGATGCCAGAACGGCGAGGGCATTGTCGGGCTCCTGCCCGAGAACCTGCCGGAGCAGCCTGCGGCTTTCCCCGGTCTCGCCCCGCACCGCGCACAGCAACGCCAAATCCATTCGATACGCGACATTGTCCGGGAAGCACGGCAGGCAGGCACGCAGGCACGTCATGGCGTCGTCGAACAGCCCGCGCAGGTGGAACAACCGGCCTGCCTCGGAAAAGAGCCTCCCGGCCGACGCCTTGTCCACGTCCATCAACAGCATGGCGAGGTCATGGCGATAATATGGATTGTCCTGCTGCAGCCGGCAGGCTTTCTCCACGAGGGCGATGGCGGATGCCTTGTCCCCCCGCCTGTAGGCAAGAACTCCGGCTATGCGCAGCGCTTCTGGCGCGTTGGCGTCATATGACAGTATTGTATTGCAAATATCGTCGATTTCTTCCTCGGAAAGGCAGTCGAAGATATTTGAAACGGCAGGTGCGGCGTCCATGCGGGCTTCCCAGGTCTCCAGCGCGGCGAATGGCGAACCAGGACCAGCGCGGTTCCCACCGGAATGTCGCTGCGAAATGCCGGGAGGTAACACGGGAAGGGCTTTTTCTTGTCTGCAACTCGCCCGAGTCTCCCGCGTTCAAGAAGCGCGTAACGGGGAAGGATGATGGGCGCGCAGCTCCAAAATTCCAATTCCCGGCCGAGAAGCAGGCTTCCGGGACGGCAACGCCTTTGAGGGTCAAGCCTGGTCGCGATTCATAACGTCTCGACCACGTCGAACCGAATCGTTTGCCGGGACAGCCCGCGGATTCGGATGCGCCTGCCGCCTGCCCTGCGTGCAGCGTCAAGATCGATTTTCGTCTTGGCCCCACGAACAAGGGCCGTGTCGAAGAGGCTCGAAGCGGGGTGGCCGCCATGGCCGCACACGGCTTTTGACGGTCGCCGCCCATGGACGTTGCCGGGATGGCCGCTCGGCCTGAAAGGCGGCAGGCCAGCAACAGGACTGGAGCTTCCCTGCGCCGCCGACCTGTCCGACCAACGCTAGCCACCCCGGAGCGCTCCCTGATCGCCGCTCTTTCCCGGCGTGCTTGCCCCATCATATTGCCAGAGACGTGGATCAGGGGAGGACGCGGACGAGGACCACGGTCACGTTGTCCCGGGAGAGTCGGTCGAGGGCCGCTGCGATGAGGCGTCGGCAGGCGTCCGCCGGGGCGAGGCTGTCGGCCCGGGACAGGAGGTCCTCGAGCGCGGCG
>JAEWCY010000105.1 GCA_023390395.1 Pseudomonadota bacterium
CCCGGCCCGACGGCATCGCCGTGGCCGCCGCCGGAGCGCCCCGCGCCCCGGGCGGCTCCCCGTTCGTCCCCCGAGCCCTCTCCCCCGTCGCCGACCCTGGCCGCGCCCGAGGCGGCCGCCGGCCTGACCGGTCTGGAGGCCGAGGCCTACCGGCTCCTCGGCGAGGGCGGCCGCGTCCACATCGACGCCCTGGCCACGCGCCTGGGGGCGGCCTCCGGAACCCTCAGCCGGGCCCTGGTCCTTTTGGAACTCAAGGGGCTTGTGCGGAAATTGCCGGGCATGTACTACACGAGGGACGCGTAAGGACGGCCCCCTCATGCAGAAAATCCCGCTCAACCTGGCCCGGCCGGGCATGTTCCTGGCCAAGCCCGTGGCCCGGCCCGACGGGATCGCCGTGGCTGCCGCCGGCACCGAACTTTCCGAAAGCCTGCTCGACCGCTTCGACTCCATGGGCGTGGACCATATCGTGGTCGAGGGCGAGCCCGTGTCCATGGACGGGCCGGCCGGCTCGTCCTCCTACGACAAGCGCCTGGAGCGGCTGGAGTTCCTTTTCCGCAAATATCCCGAGGACAAGTGGATGACGCAGATCCACCGGCTCCTCGACCATTACTTCCGCATGAAGGCTGCGGCCAGCGTGGCCATGGCCGAGGCGGCCAAGGCGGCCAGAGCCGCCGCCCTGGCCGCGCCCGAAGGGGAGGCCCCGGCCGAGGGGGCCGTCCCGGCCGCTGCCAAGGGAGCCGGGCGATGAGCGAGGACCTGCGCACCGAGCGCAAGAACCGCCTGCTGGCCGTGCGCGACCTGCCCACCCTGCCCAAGGTCCTGGACGAGGTGAGCAAGCTCGTGGAGCGGCCGGACTCCACCACCGAGCAGGTGGCCAAGCTCATCAGCATGGACCAGGTGCTCTCGGCCAAGGTCCTCAAGATGGTCAATTCGCCGGTCTACGGCTTTCCGGGCCGCATCAGCTCCATCGGCCACGCGTTGGTGCTGCTGGGATTCAACGTCCTTCGCTCCATCATCGTGTCCACCTCGGTCTTCGAGGTCATGACCGAGAACATGGTGGGGCTGTGGGAGCACAGCCTGGGCTGCGCCATGGCCTGCGGGACCACGGCGCGCATGCTCGGCTTCAAGGACGCCGAGGAGTATTCCGTGGCCGGGCTGCTCCACGACCTGGGCAAGGTCGTGGCCACGGTGCAGCTGCCCGACCTCAAGGTGGAGATCGAGCGGCTGGTGGCCGAGCGCGACCTCTACTACCTCCAGGCCGAGCGCGAGGCCATGGGCTTCGGCCACGACCGCATCAACGCCTGGCTGGCCGACCACTGGAAGCTGCCGGCCAACATCAAGGAGGGGCTCTCCTACCACCACAAGCCCCACCTGGCCCAGCTCTACCCCGAGATGGCCAGCGTCGTGCACCTGGGCGACTTCATGGTGCGCGCTTTCGAATACGGCTTTTCCGGCGATGTCGGCGTCACCTATCTCCAACCCGAGGCTCTCAAGATCCTCAAGATCAAGCCGGCGGACTTCGAAAAGCTCCTGGACCAGATGAGCGGCCAGTTCGTGGAGATCGCCGACCTGTCCTTCGCCTGATTCCATGTCCGAAGAACATCTGTGCCTGTTCCCCAGGCCCCAGAAGATCATGGTCTTAAGCCCCGGCGAAGACCTGGCGGCGCTTTTCGCCAGGGCCTTCTCCCCGGGCGAGATCGAGGTGACGGCCCTTTCGCGCGGGCGGGGAGCCGTGGAGCTCCTTTTCATCGATCCGCCGGATTTGCTCGTGGTGGACCACGACCTGGCCGACATTCCGGGGCTCGACCTCGTGGGCATGGTCAAAAGCGAAAACGTCTACCGCCAGCTGCCCGTGGCCTTCGTCATGGACGAGGCGGCCCTTGGCGAGGACATCGACTGGTGCGCCGCCGAGGTGGACGAACTCCTCACCCGGCCCCTGACCGCGCCGGCCCTGCGCGCCCGCGTCAGCCTCACCCTGGCCCGGGCCTCGCGCTCCCTGGACGCCAACCCCCTGACCAAGCTGCCCGGCAACACCTCCATCATCGGCCGCATCCAGGAGCTCATCGACCGCAAGGAGGATTTCGCCCTGGCCTACGCCGACCTCGACTATTTCAAGTCGTTCAACGACAAGTACGGTTTTTCCCGGGGCGACGAGGTGCTCATGATGACGGCGCGCATCCTCGTCAACACCGTGCGGGCCGTGGGCGGGGCCAAGGCCTTCGTGGGCCATGTGGGCGGCGACGACTTCGTCTTCATCCTGCCCCTCGACCGGGTGGAGGAGGCCTGCCAGGCCGTGGTCAGGAGCTTCGACGACATCGTGCCGCACTTCTACGACGCCGACGACCGGGAGCACGGCTACATCCAGTCCGTGGACCGCGAGGGCAACCGCCGGTCCTTTCCGCTCATGGCCATCTCCATCGCCGTGGTCTTCAACCGCGACGGGCGGCTCACCCACTTCGGCGAAGCCTCCCAGGCGGCCATGACCCTCAAGAAGAAGGCCAAGGAGAACCCCCGGAGCTGCTATGTCCTCGACAAGCGGCAGGCCTGAGGCCACGCCCGCCCGGCCGCAGACCGTGGCGGCCTTTCTCGAGCACCTCGCCGTGGGCAAGGGCTATTCCCCGGCCACGGTCGCGGCCTATGCCGAGGATCTGCTCCAGTTCGAGGCCTACCTTTTCCCGCGCGGCCTGACCCTGGCCCGCCCCGGCGAGATCGGGCGCGACCAGGCCAGGGGGTTTCTGGCCGAACTGCACCGTCGCCGCGTCGCCAAGACGTCCATGGGGCGCAAGCTCTCGGCCCTGCGCTCCTTTTTCACCTTCCTGCGCCAGAAGAAGCTCGTTTCGGCCGACCCGACGGCCGGGCTCAGGAACCCCAAGCAGGACAAGCGCCAGCCCCGGGCGCTCAACGTGGACGAGGCCGTGGCCCTGGTTTCGCCCAAGGCAGGCAGCGCCCATGCCGACGGTTCGATCGAGTCCTGCCGCGACCTGGCCCTGGCCGAGCTGCTCTACGGCTCGGGGCTTCGGGTGAGCGAGGCCGTGGGCCTGGACGTGGACGACGTGGATTTTTCCCAGGGCATCGCCCGGGTGCTCGGCAAGGGCTCCAAGGAGCGCCTGGCCCCCTTAAGCGACGCGGCCCGGGAGCGGCTGCGGGAATACGCCCGGCGGCGCGGCGAGCTGGTGACGGTCCCCTCGGAGCAGGCCTTTTTCCTGGGGGCGCGCGGCGGGCGGCTCGACCGGCGGCAGGCGGCGCGCATCCTCGACGCCATGGCCCGCGAGGCCGGCATCGCCCAGCACACCCATCCCCACATGCTGCGCCACAGCTTCGCCACCCACCTGCTCGAATCCGGGGCCGACCTGCGCAGCGTCCAGGAGCTGCTCGGCCACGAGCGCCTGGCCACCACCCAGCGCTACACCCACCTGGAGCTGGCCCGCATCATGCGCATCTACGACAAGGCCCACCCGCGCTCGGACGAGTCCAAGTCCTGACGGCGCGAGGCGCAGCAACTTGCCTTCGGGCGGGCGACCGGGTAATGGAATTGCCTTCCGATCGACTTCATCCCGTCATTTTCACAACCAGGAGAACTGCATGATCCGCCGCACGCTGTTCGCCATGTGCCTGATCGTTTCGCTGGGCGTCGCGACCGCCTGGGCCGGGGGCTTCGACTGCGTCAAGCCGCCCTACGGCGCGCCGTTGGCCTCCATCAACGACAACGACTATTTCGTCAAGTTCATGGAAAAGGACGGGATCGCGTACTACAACTACACCGGCCCGTGCAGGCTCGGCGTGCACGAGCGCCTGGCCCCGGTCATCGTCTACGGCGTGGTGGACGGCAAGCTCTACAGCCGCATCATGAAGACCGAGCACGACGACATCGACATCATCAAGGCCGTCACCACCAAGCTGGCCGGCACGCCCGAGACGGCGACCGAAGGCCAGTGGCTGGTCATGAGTTGGGATTTCCCGGAAAAGCAGATCAAGATGAAGCTCAAGTACAACAACGATTCCAAGGCCACCAAGTCGGCCATCTACTACGAGCCCCTGCGCCCGAAAAGCGCCCCCGCCCCCGAGGAATCCCTCGGAAAATAGCCTCTCCCCCGTCGGGGGGGGACCGGGGGGGATCATCCCCCCCGGCCGCCGGAGGCACTCTTTCTCTTTCTCTCGCCTAACGCCTCACCGGGCCGCCGCGCCGCAGGCCGGGCGGTAGTCGCAGTAGGCGCAGCGCCGGGCGTCGGGCCGGGGGGGGAAGGACGCGGCCGTGGCCAGGTGGCGCAGGAGGAAGCCCAGAAGCTCCGGGATGCGCCGCGTCACGGCCTCCTCCCGCGCGGCGGGATCGCAGCGCGGACCGAAAAGCCCCTTCTCCTTCCCCGATTCCCGCAGTTCCACGAAGACCGCGTCTGCCGGCGTCTCGCCCCGCGAGGCGGCGTAGAGCCAGGAATAAAGCGGCAGCTGCACGCTCGGGAAGCGCTCGGCCACCTCGCCCAAAAGCTCCGGGTCGTCCTCGTGGCGGGCGAAGGCGGCCAGGCGGGCGAAAAACGCCTCGTCGGCCCAGGCCCCGGCGGCCACGCCGGCCAGGGAGCCGGTCTTGTAGTCCACGATGACGATGCCCTCCTCGCGGCGGTCCACCCGGTCGGCCCGGCCGGCCAGCAGGCAGGTCCGGCCGGAAACGTCGAGGCTGGCGGCGAGCTCCGTTTCCAGGGCCAAAAGCGTGGTGCGGGGCAGGGCCCCGGCCATCCGGCCCAGGCGCGTGCGGGCCGCCCGCACCAGGAGCAGGCGGCCGTCCGGCGGCAGGGCGGCGAAGGCCGGGTCGTTCAAGGCCCGGGCCTCGAACAGGTCGCCGAGCGCCGTGGCGCTCACGTCCGCCGCGTCGATGTCGCGCCCGATCAGGGGCGCGAAGAACTCCCGCAACGTCTCGTGCACGAGCACGCCCACGGCCGCCGGGTCGCCTTCCTCGGCCACCTCGGCCAGAGGGGCCAGCGACGTCAGGTACTTGTGGAAAAAGCGCAGCGGGCAGGCGAGGTAGGCGTCCAGGAACGTGGCCGAGATCCGGCCTTCCAGGCAGGCGGCGCGCCTGGCGGCCACGGCCGGCGTGACCGGCATGGCCGCGTCGGTCCTGGGGATGGGGCAAAGGGGCAGGTGGATGAGCGAAACCGGCGGCTCGCCCGGGGCCAGCACCCGGCCCAGGCGCTTTTCCTCCTCCCAGAGGAGCTGTTCGACGTAGCGGCTGCGGCTGGGCTTGGCCTCCTCGAAAAGCCCGGCCCCGGGCGCGCCGGTGCGGTAGAAGAGCGTGATCTCCTCGGCCCCGAAGAAGAGCCGGTAGATGTTGTAGGCCGCGACCAGGTCGCGCTGGCGGGAGTCGGGAAGCGACAGCAGCCGGCGCAGGGGGTCGGGCAAAAGCGGCTCGTAGGGCGCGGCCCCGGGCAGCTTGTCCTCCACGGCGTCGAGCACGTAGACGCGGCGGAAGGAGAGCAGGCGCGTCTCCAGCACGCCGAGCACCTGCAGGCCGGTCAGCGGCTCGGCCTCGAAGGGGGCGCGCTCGTCGGCCACCAGCCGGCGCAGCAGGGAAAAAAGCGTGTCCCGGGGCAGGGCCGCGTCGGCCAGGCGGCCGTCGGAAAGGGCCGGGACCACGCCCGTGGCCAGGCGGAACAGGCATTCGGCGTCGATGAGAAAGCGCTCCCAGGCGTCGCCGCAGAGCTCGGGGTCGAGCAGCAGCTCGCACAGCCCGGCCACGGCCCGGCCCAGGGCGCGCGGCGTTTCCACGGCCTCGAAGGCCGTCAGGCACGTCTCCAGCGCCCGGCGGCACAGGGCGGCCGCCTCGGGCGCGGCCGGGGCGCGCATCTCGTCTCCGGCCTCCAGGGCGAAGGGGTCGGCGAAGGCCGCGCCCTTGCGCAGGGCCGCCTCCATGTCGTGGAACACCCCTCGCAGCGGCTCGGCCTCGCCCGCGCGCAACATCTTGAGGTAGGGGTGGCGCAGCAGGGAGACGAGCTCCTTCCAGTGGTAGCGGCCGGGGGAGAGCGCGGTTTCCTGGAGCGTCAGGATGTTTTCCACCAGCCTGGCCAGGGACGACCGGGCCAGGGGATAGCCCATGGAAATGTTGACGTCCTTTCGCGGCAGGATGTGGAGCACCGGGGAGAGAAGGCCGGTGTCCGGCAGCACGATGGCCGTGTCCTCCAGGTCCGGGGCCTCGGCCAGGCAGGCCTCCAGGGCCTTGAGCTGGGCATGGAGGTCGTGGCCCTCGAAGAAGCGCAGTTTTTTCGACGACAGGTTGGCGGCCGTGGCGTCGAGCATCAGGGTCGGCCGGGCCGGCCCGGCCTTGGCCCGGGCGCGTTTGGGCCGGCCGTCGGCCAGGACCACGGCCCGGGCGCTCAAATCGCCCAGCCAGCGTCGCTGCTCCAGGCAGGAGAAGTGCACCCGGCCGGCGGGATCGGCCAGGGCCGGGTCGCCGTGCCAGAGCATCTCCAGGTCGCCCTGCCGCCACAGGGCGGCGAAAAGCGCCTTTTCCGCGCCCGACGGCACGGCGAAGCCGCAGGCGAAGATCTTTTTCCCGGCAAAGCGCACCGCCGCCTCCCGGGCGTTCTCGGCGGCCAGGGCCAGGCACAGGCCGGGCGTGGCCAGGCCCTCGGCCGTCAGGCGTGCGCGGTAGCGGTCGTGGATGGCCCCCAGGCGCGAGAGCAGGGCGGCGGCCGGCGGCATGACCTGGCCTTCCAGGTGGGCCAGGTCGCGGCCGGGCACGTTGTGGCGGAAAAGCTCCTCCATGCGCTCGGACAGCTCCATGCCCCAGGGGAAGAACCGGGCCATGTCCGTGGGGAAATCCCCGGGCGCGGGCGAGGCGTCGGCGATCTCGCGCACGATGTCGTAGAGGATGGCCACCCGGTCCAGCACGTCGAGCATGACCGGCGGCGTCGGGGCGAAGGACGCGCCGATGGCCCCGGCCCAGTCGCCGACAGCCGTGATCTCGGGCAGGAGCAGCGGCTTCGGCAGTTCCGGCATGGCCGCCAAACGGTCGCACAGGTGCCGCGCCGCCCGGCGCAGGGGAAAGATCACCAGCACGTCCGTGAAGTCGCCGCCCGTTGCGGCCAAAAGCCGCCTGGCCACGGCCCCGAAGAATTCCTCGGTCCAGGGGATGACGCCGACGGGCTTCACGAGGCTTCCTCCACCGGCCGGCAGACGCGCCGGTCGAGATAGACGAGCAGCCCCCGGGCCGGCAGGGCGGCCCGGCCGGGCAGGGCCCGGGCCAGGGCCAGGTAGCGGCCGACCTGGCCGAGGTGGGCCGGGTCCTCGTGGCCGGTCTTGAAGTCGAGGATCACGGTTTCATCCTGGCCGAGGTGGAGCAGGTCCGGCCGGAAGCGGTTGCCGTCCGGGTCGAGGAGTTCGCGCTCGGTCAGCCCCTGGGCCAGGGCCCGGCCGCACTGGGGCAGCCCGGCCAGCCACAGGAGCATGTCCGTGAACTGGCCGGCCAGGTGGTCGCGAAGCCCGGCCGGCAGGCGCGCGCCGCCGAGCGTCGCGCCAACGGCCCGGCGGGCGGCCGGGGCCGGGGC
>JAEWCY010000174.1 GCA_023390395.1 Pseudomonadota bacterium
GGCTTGCGCAGGGCGGCCGCCAGGGCCGCGGCCCCGCCGGGCAGGTCGGCCGCCACCAGGGCCACGTCCGGCGTCTGGCGCGCCGCCGCCCGGACGGCCGCCTCGTACGTGTCCGCCGCCACCACCCGGGAACAGCGCGGCCGCAGCAACCCCTCGAGCAGTTCCCGCGCCCAGGGGTCGGCCTCGGCCACCAGGGCGTAGCCTCCCCGGCCATGCTCTTCCATCCACGCCTCCACAAGGACAGCCTCGGCCGCGACGATACGGCCTCTCGCCCCCCTTGTCATCGCCGCCGCAATGGGTATGTTCCGATAGTGAAGGCAAGACGCCTTCCCCGAAGCCCCGGAGGCGGCCATGCAGCGATTTCGCCCGGCCCTTTGCCTGCTGCTTCTGTGTTTCCTGGCCCTTTTCGCCGATGTGCGGCCGGGCCAGTCCCAGCCCCGGCCCGGCGGACCGGCCTTCGGTCCCCGGCCCGCGGGTCCCGTGGTCGGCCCCGTCGTCGGGCCAAGGCCCATGGGCCCCGTGCCCGGCCCCTGGCGCGGCCCGGGTCCCCGGCCGCCCGTCGGCCCATGGCCGTGGCCCGTGGTCGTGGCCCCCGGACCGGGCTACTACCCGCCCTATCCGGCCTACCCCTATCCGGCCTATCCCTACTACCCCGAGTATTATCCGGGCTATCCCTACCCGGCCTACGGCCCGTATCCGTACCCGTATCCGGCCTACCCCGGCCCGGCCGTGGGCGTCGCGGTCGGCGTCGGCCCCTGGGTCGGCCCGGGCCCCTACCCCGGCCCCAGGCCCGGTCCCGTGGTCGGACCAGGACGGGTGGTCGGCCCCGGTCCTATCGGTCCGGGTCCCGTCGGCCCGGTCGGCGTGGTCCCCGGAGCGCCCCGGCAACCCGGCCCGAACTTCGGACCTGGCCAGCCCGGCCCCATGGCCGTGCGCCAGCCGGGACCCAATTTCGGCGTGGCCCAACCCGGACCGTCGGCCGTGCGCCAGCCCGGGCCGAACTTCGGCCCGACCCAGCCCGGTCCCGGCGCGGTCCGCCAACCCGGCCCCAACTTCGGGCCGGCCCGGCCCGGGCCCGGACGCTGAAGCGCGTTGACGCCCCTTGGCGGCGCGGCTACCGAAAACGATGCGCTCCCGATCTTACGGCAACCCCAAGCCCCAAGGAGTTTCCATGCGACGCTTGTCCCTGGTCGCGGCGCTTATGCTGCTCGTCCTCGCCGGCTGCGCCGGCTCCGCCGCCTCCCGCCCGGAAACGGCCGGCGAGCCCACGGTCTACGCCCGGGTGGTGAACCCGCCCAATCCCCTGCTCGTCGGCTGCTGGATGCGCTCCCGGCCTTCGGAGTACCGGCGGCCGAATTCCTACACCTATTGCCTGGTCCAAAAGGGCGGCAAGTACGCCGTGTACTACGAATGGCGCGACGGCAAGACCCTGGAGGAACACAAGGGCTGGATGCCCTTCACCATCGACGGCGACCGCATGAGCAGCGACACCGAGCCGAGTTCCTACGTCGTCAAAGACGGACGCGTCTGGCACGCCTACGCCGGCCGCGACACGCTCCACCCCATGCTGCGCCAGTAGCCCGGGGCCGGGGGCGGGGGCTTTTGCCAACGCCCCCCGGTTTCTGCTATCGCTCCCCGAAACCGCCCGCGGCGGCAGAGGCCGCCGCGCAAGCGGCCATCCGAGGGAGGGAGCGCCGCCACGCGGCCCGGAGCATCCATGTGGGACAGCGAAACCGCCAGACGCTACGACGCCTGGTTCGAGACCCCGCCCGGGGCCTTCGCCCTGTCGCGCGAGATCAGGCTGCTTGAACGCATGACGTCCGGCTGGCCCAGGCGCGGTCAGCGACTTTTGGAAATCGGCTGCGGCACGGGCATCTTCCTCGACGTGCTGCACGGCGCGGGCTTCGACGTGGCCGGGCTCGACGCCTCGCCGGCCATGCTCGAGGCGGCCCGGCGGCGCATGGGCGAGCGGGCCGACCTGCACCTCGGCGACGGCGGCCACCTGCCCTTCGACGACAACGAATTCGATTTCTGCGTGCTCCTGACCGTGCTGGAATTCTGCCCCGACCCGGGGCTGGTGCTGCGCGAGGCGGCCCGCGTGGCCCGAAAGGCCCTGCTCGTGGGCTACCTCAACCGCTTCTCCTTTTACGGCCTGACCATGCGCCTTTTCCCGGGCCACACCCGGGGGCCCCTGCGCCAGGCCCGCTGGTTCACGCCCTGCGGCATGGGCCGGTTGCTGCGCGCTTCGCTCGGCCGCCGTCCCTGCCGCACCCGGTCCGTGCTGCTCGGCCCGAAAGCCAGCTGGCGCGAGGCCGGTCCCTGGCGGCAGCTCAACAGCCCCATCCTGTCCGCGCCCGTAGGCGCGTTTTGCGCCACGGACGTCTCCCTGGCCGACGCGCCGGTCATGACGCCCCTGCCCGCCTTCAAGGCCAAGGCCTGCCTGGGCTGACGGCGGCCCTTTTGACAACAAGGGCCGTCTCGTCTACGCTCGTGCGTCTTTTCAAACGACGCGGCCGCGTGCCGCCCCCGGATCACGCCCCATGGAAAAAATACAGAAGATAAAAGGCTTCGCCGATCTCTTTCCGCCGGATTCCGGCGTCTTCTCCTTCATCGAGCGCTCCGCCCGCGACGTGTTCTCCCGCTACGGCTACCGGGAGCTGCGCGTGCCGGTGCTCGAACGCACCGAGCTCTTCGCCCGCTCCATCGGCGAAGAGACCGACGTGGTGCAAAAGGAGATGTACACCTTCCCGGACCGCAAGGGCCGCTCCCTGACGTTGCGCCCCGAGGCCACGGCCGGGGTCATGCGGGCGCTCATCGAGGACAAGCGCGCCGGCGAGAGCCTGCAGAAGTACTTCGCCCACGGCCCCATGTTCCGCTACGAACGGCCGCAGAAAGGCCGCATGCGCCAGTTCCACCAGATCGACGTCGAGGCCGTGGGTTCGCCCGATCCCCTGCTCGACGCCGAGGTCCTGCTCATGCTCGACCAGTACCTGCGGACCCTGGGCCTGGAAAACCTCACGGTGGAGCTCAATTCCCTGGGCTGCCGCGAGTGCCGGCCGGTCTTCCTCGACACGCTGCGCGAGTTTCTCAAGGGCATGCACAAGGAGCAATTGTGCGAGGACTGCATGCGCCGAAAGCTCACCAACCCGCTTCGCGTGCTCGACTGCAAGGTGCCCCAGTGCAAGGAGTTCACGGCCGACGCGCCGAAGATCACCGACCACCTCTGCCCGGAGTGCGCCGAACACTTCGCCGTGGTCACGGGCGTGCTCGACGCGGCCGGCCTGCCCTACGTGCTCAACCCCCGGCTGGTGCGGGGCCTGGACTACTACGTGCGCACCACCTTCGAGATCGTCTCCGGCGACATCGGGGCCCAGTCCTCGGTGGCCGGCGGCGGGCGCTACGACGGCCTGGTCGCCTCGCTCGGCGGTCCGGACGTGCCGGGCGTGGGCTTCGCCTGCGGCATGGAGCGCCTGGCGCTTTTAATCAACAAGGACCTGGAGGCCGCGCCGGACTTCTTCCTGGCCGTGCTCGACGCGGCCGGGCTGTCGCGCGGCCTGCTGCTGGCCCAGGAACTGCGCCTCGCCGGCTTTTCCGGCGAGGCCCCCTTCGCCGCCAAAAGCGTCAAGAGCCAGATGCGCGCCGCGGACAAGTCCGGCGCGCGGTTTTGCCTCGTGCTCGGCACGCAAGAGCTGGCCGCCGGCACGGTGGTGGCCAAGGACATGCGCGCCGGCGGCCAGGAGACCGTGAGCCAGGACATGCTGGCCGCCTTCCTGCGCGCCCGGCTGGAAGAGGCGAAAGAAGAATAAGAGCGGGGGCGTCGCCCCCCCCCCCCCAACGGGGGGGATCATCCCCCCCGAGCCCCCCGCAAGGGGGGAACGCAGTTTTTGAAAAAGGATGACTCCATGAGCGAGACGCTTGTCCTCGACAGGCTGGACGACTGGCGGCGCACCCACGATTGCGGGGCGCTACGGGCCTCGGACGTCGGCAGCGACGTGTGCCTGATGGGCTGGGCCCAGTTCCGCCGCGACCACGGCGGCCTGATCTTCATCGACCTGCGCGACCGCGGCGGCCTGACCCAGACCGTGTTCTGCCCCGAAGGCAGCGAGGAAGCCCTGGAGCGGGCCCACGTGCTGCGCGTGGAATACGTGCTGGCGGTCAAGGGCCGCGTGCGCCCCCGCCCCGAGGGCATGGCCAACCCCAACATGGCCACGGGCGAGATCGAAGTGGAGGTGACGGAGTTCAAGCTCTTGAATACCGCCGCCACCCCGCCCTTTCCCATCGAAGACCGCATCGACGCCTCGGAGATGCTGCGGCTCAAGTACCGCTACCTGGACCTGCGCCGGCCCAAGCTCGCCGCCAACTTTTTGCTGCGAAACCGCGCCGTGCAGAGCATCCGCCGCTACCTGGACGGCCTGGGATTCCTCGACGTGGAAACCCCGGTGCTGACCAAGTCCACGCCCGAGGGCGCGCGCGATTTTCTGGTGCCCAGCCGCCTGAGCAACGGCGCGTTCTACGCCCTGCCCCAGTCGCCCCAGCTCTTCAAGCAGCTGCTCATGATGTCCGGCTTCGACCGCTACTACCAGGTGGTCAAGTGCTTCCGCGACGAGGACCTGCGCGCCGACCGCCAGCCGGAATTCACCCAGGTCGACATCGAGATGAGCTTCGTGGACGAGGAGCAGATCATGGGCATGGCCGAGAACATGGTGCGCACCATGTTCAAGGAGGCCGCCGGCGTGGCCCTGCCCGAAGTCTTCCCGCGCATGACCTTCGCCGAGGCCATGCGGGACTACGGCCTGGACAAGCCCGACGTCCGCTTCGACCTCAAGCTCGTGGACGTCACGGAGGTCGTGCGCCAAAGCCAGTTCCAGGTCTTCGCCAAGGCCGAGCTGGTCAAGGGCGTGCGCGTGCCCGGCGGCGGGGCGCTCTCGCGCAAGGAGATCGACGACCTGACGGAATTCGTCAAGATTTACGGGGCCAAGGGCTTGGCCTGGATCAAGATCAAGGAAGACGAGTGGCAGTCGCCCTTCGCCAAGTTCCTCTCCGACGAGGAGCGGGCCGGGCTTGTCTCCGCCTTCGGCCTGGAGCCCGGGGACATCGTCTTCTTCCAGGCCGGCGCGGCGGACATGGTCAACACCGCCCTGGGCTACCTGCGCCTCCAGCTCGGCGAACGCTTCGGCCTGATCCCCGAGGGCGTCTTCGCCCCGGTGTGGGTCACGGACTTTCCGCTGCTCGAATACGACCCGGAAAACAAGCGCTACGCCGCCAGGCACCACCCCTTCACCGCGCCCCAGTCCGGCCACCTGGAGAAGCTGGCCGGCGACCCGGCCGGGGCCCTGTCGCGCGCCTACGACCTTGTGCTCAACGGCAGCGAGATCGGCGGCGGCTCCATCCGCATCCACGACCGCGAGACGCAAAAGGCCATGTTCGCCGCCCTTGGCATCGAGGACCAGGAGGCCGAGGACAAGTTCGGCTTCCTGCTGCGCGCCCTGGAGTTCGGCGCGCCGCCCCACGGCGGCATTGCCTTCGGCCTGGACCGCCTTATCATGATCCTTGCCGGCGCGAAATCCATCCGCGACGTCATCGCCTTCCCCAAGACCCAGAAGGCCATGTGCCTTTTGACCGAAGCGCCGGGGGAAGTGTCGCTCGCGCAGCTGCGCGAACTCGGCATCAAGCTGCGCTCGCGGGACAAGGATAAGGACAAGGCGTAACCATGCCTCTGGAGATACGCAAATACCCGGACCCGGTGCTGGCCAGAAAGGCCGCGCCGGTGACCGAGATCACGCCCGCGATCCGGGAGCTGGCTGCGGAAATGGCCGAGGCCATGTACGCCAACCAGGGCGTGGGCCTGGCCGCGCCCCAGGTCGGCGAGTCCATCCGGCTCGTGGTCATCGACCTGACCGGCCCGGAGAAGCGCGAAGGGCTCGTCACCCTGGTCAACCCCGTGGTCGCCGCCGCCAGCGGCGAGCAGGAAGACGAGGAAGGGTGCCTGTCCGTGCGCGACTACCGCACCAACGTGCGCCGGGCGGCGTGCGTCACGGTCAAGGCCCTGGACCTGGACGGCAGGGAAATGGAGATCGAGGCCGACGGGCTCTACGCCGTCTGCCTCCAGCACGAGATCGACCACCTCGACGGCGTGCTTTTCATCGACCGCATCAGCCGCCTCAAACGCGCCATGTACGACAAGCGGGTGAAAAGATGGACCAGGCAGCAGCAGGAAACGGCGAGCCAGGCCGGCTAAGGGCCGTGTTCATGGGCACGCCGCAGTTCGCGGCGACGGTCCTCGAACACGCGCTGGCCAGCGACGACGTGGACGTGGTCGCGGTCTACACCCAGCCCGACCGGCCCTGTGGCCGGGGCAAGAAGTGCCAGCCCGGCGCGGTCAAGACGCTGGCGCTCGAAAAGGGCCTGCCCATCCACCAGCCCGAGACCTTCAAGGACCCGGCCGAGGTGGAGCGGCTGGCCGCCTACGCCCCGGACGTGCTGCTCGTGGCCGCCTACGGCATGATCCTGCCCCAGGCCGTGCTCGACGTGCCAAGGCTCATGCCCTTAAACGTCCACGCCTCGCTGTTGCCGGCCTGGCGCGGGGCCGCGCCCATCGAGCGGGCCATCGCCGCCGGGGACCGGCTCACGGGCGTGACCATCATGCGCATGGTGGCGGCGCTGGACGCCGGCCCCATGATCATGCAGCGCGTGCTGGCCATCGGCCAATCCGACACCGCCGGCACGCTGCGGGCCGAGCTGGCCGACCTCGGCGGCCGGCTGCTCCTGCACGTGCTCAAGCGCCTGCGCACCGGCGGGGTGCCCATGGTGGAGCAGGACCCGGACAAGGTCACCTACGCCAAGAAGATCGACAAGGCCGAGGCGCTGATCGACTGGAACAAGCCGGCGGCCGAGGTCCACGACCTGATCCGGTCCATGACGCCGCACCCGGGCGCGTTCTTCTTCTGGAAGCAGGCCGCGGACAGGGAGCCGCTTCGCATCATCGCCCACCCGGGCAAGGTGGGCTGTCCGCTGCCGCCCGGGGCCAGGCCCGGCGACATCCTGGGCCTCATGGAGTGCCACATCGGCGTGGCCTGCGCCGACGCCGTCTATTTCATCCCCACGGTGGTCCCGGCCGGCAAGCGGCCCATGGACGCCAAGGCCTTTTCCTGCGGCTACCTCGGCAAGTGCGAGGACGACGCCATGGCCGTGTGCGGGCCGCCGGACGGCGGCGCCACAGCCTAGCCCCTCCTTGCGCAGAAGCAGGTTCCGTTTCGCGGGGCAGCGGCTTTTTTTCGGGAAACGGCGCGAGACGCGACTGGGAGCATCCGGAGCATTGGTGGAACGCAACGAACCGTCCAAGAAAAGGGTCTTCATAGGGCTTTTGTGCGGCACGGGACTGGCCGTGTGCGCGCTTTTGGCCCTGGCCTGGGTCATCCCCTACATCGGCCTGGCCAACATCCATCCCCTGGTGCCGTGGGTGCTCGGCGCGCTGTCCGCCGCCGCCATCGCGCTGGTGCTCTGGGCCACCATCGGGCTGGCCATCAGCGTGGCCATGGGCCGGCCGTTTTTGGGCTCGGACCACCTGCGCGGGGTCATGGCCCGGGTGTTTCTGCCGCTGATGACCATCTTCGCCCGCCTTTTCCGGCTGTCCAAGAGCCGGGTGCGCGGCTCGTTCATCAAGGTCAACAACGAGATGGTGTCCGCCTCGGTGGGCCGCTTCGAGCCGTCGCAGGTGCTGGTGCTTTTGCCGCACTGCCTGCAGTCGAGCCGCTGCCTGCACCGGCTCACCTACGACATCAACAACTGCAAGCGCTGCGGCATGTGCCCGGTGGACGGCCTCATCACGCTCTCCGAGGCCTACGGCGTGCACATCGCCATTGCCACCGGCGGCACCATCGCCCGGCGCATCGTGGTGCAAAAGAGGCCCCGGCTCATCCTGGCCGTGGCCTGCGAGCGCGACCTGACCAGCGGCATCCAGGACACCTACCCCATTCCGGTCTACGGCGTGCTCAACGAACGGCCCAACGGCCCCTGCCTGGACACGCGGGTTGCCCTGCCGCGCCTGGAAAGCGCCCTGCGCCACTTCCTGGTGGACGGCACGGCCCGCGAGCGCCTTTTCGAACGTCTCCCCGGCCGGCCGCCGTTCGGCGCGCCCGCGCCGGCCGGGCAGGCCCCGCGTTGACCGGGAACGCCTCGCCCGGCATCCCGCCGGCCCGCCGCATCGCCTTGGCGGTCCTCGGCCGTGTGCTGCCCGACCCGTCCAAGCCCGCCGGACCGGGGGCAGGGCAGGATGCCCAGGCCGCCCTGGACGCCGCCCTGGACGCCCCGGGCCTCGACCCCCGCGACCGGGGCCTGGCCACGGAGCTCGTCTACGGCTGGCTGCGCCTGCGCGGCCGGCTGGAATACATCGTTTCCCGGCTGCTCAAGAACCCCGACGCCGTGCCCGTGGCCGTGGGCCGGGTGCTGACCCTGGCCGCCTACGAGATCCTGTACTGCGCCAAGGTGCCGGCCTACGCCTCGGTGGACTGGGCCGTGACCGCCGTGCGCAAGCGGGGCGGCAAGGGCCTGGCCGGCATGGCCAACGCCGTGCTGCGCCGCATCGCCGCCGATCCCGAGGCTTTCGCCGACCCGGCCTTCTACCGCCGGGACCGCTGCGACGACCTGGAATTTCTGAGCCGCTATCATTCCTGTCCGCCGTGGATCACGGCCATGTGGCTGCGCGACTGCGGCCGCGAGGCGGCCGTGGCCCATCTGGCCGCCCAGGCCGAGGCCCCGCCCCTGGGGCTTCGGGTCAACGCCTCCCGTCCCGGAGCCAGGGAGCTTTTCGCCGCCCTGGCCGCCCTGCCGCAGGTCCGGCTGGCGGAATTTCCGATCCTGGCCCTGCCCGCCGGCACGGACCTCTCGCCGGCGGGGGTCGATCTCCAGGACGCCCTGGCCAGGGGGCTGCTCTCGCGCCAGTCCGCCGCCGCCCAGGTGATCCTGTCGCGCCTGGGCATGGCCGACTGGCCCGAGCCGGTCTTCGACGCCTGCGCCGGGCGCGGCGGCAAGACCCTGGCCCTGGCCGAGGCCGGCAAGCGGGTCTTCGCCGGAGACATGCACGCCGGCCGTCTGTCGGGACTGGGCAAGGAAGCGGCGCGCCTGGGCCTGCCGGCCATCGCCGCCTTCCGGGCCTCGGCCACGCGCATGCCCCTTTCGCGCCCGCCGGGAACCATCCTGCTCGACGCGCCCTGCTCGGGCCTGGGCGTGCTCTCCCGCCGGCCCGACGCCAAGTGGCGGCGGCAACCCGAGGACCTGGCCGGGCTCATCCGGCTGCAGCGGGCCATGCTGGAGGCGGCCTACGCCGCGCTCGGCCCCGGTGGCCGCCTGGTCTACGTGACCTGCACGATCAATCCGGCCGAGAACGAGGCCAACGTGGACCGGCTGGGCGGCCGCCACCGGGATCTCGTGCTCGAGGCCGAGGTCCCGGCCGCGCCCGACGCCGCCCTGGGCGAGACCTTCTACGGCGCGGTGCTCAAAAAGCCCTGACCCCGCCCCGGCGCGGCAGGGCGGCCTTCCCGCCGGCATCGCCCCCCGAAGCCTCCCGCCGCATGGAATCGATGAGCTCCAAAAGCGCGGTGGCCTGGTCCGCCACCTCGGCCACGGCTGTCGCCGCCTCGGTCATGGACTGGCTGGTTTCCGCGGAAATGGCGTTGATCTCGGTGATGGAGCGACTGATCTCCTCCGTGGCCGAGGACTGCTCCTCCGTGGCCGTGGCGATGGCCCGGACCTGGTCCGAGGCCGATTCCACCAGCGTCACGATCTCCCCGAGCGCCTGGCCCGACTCCTGGGCCTTGTCCGTGGCCTCGCCGATGAGGGTCACGGCGCGCTCCACATTGCCGACGTTTCGCGTGGTGCCCTGCTGGATGCCGTGGATGGCGTCGCCCACCTCGCGGGTGGCGGTCATGGTCTTTTCGGCCAGCTTTCTGACCTCGTCGGCCACCACGGCGAAGCCGCGACCGGCCTCGCCGGCCCGGGCCGCCTCGATGGCGGCGTTTAAGGCCAGCAGGTTGGTCTGGTCGGCGATGTCGTTGATCACGCCGATGATGGTCCCGATGCCTTGCGCCTGGTCGCCGAGGACGCCCATGTCGGCCTTGAGCGCCAGGGCCTGGTCGCGCACCGCGCCGATGCGCGCGACGGCCTCGGCCACGATGTCCGCGCCGCGTTCGGCCCTGTCCTTGGCCGCGTCGGCCGTTCCCGCCGCCTGGGAGGCGTTCTGGGCCACCTCCACCACCGTGGCGTTCATCTCCTCCATGGCCGTGGCCGTCTCGGACACGCGCGCGGACTGGACGTCCGAGCCGTTTCGGGACTGGTCGATGCGCGAGCGCAGGGAGTCCGAGGCGGCCGTGACCACCGTGACCACCTCGCCCAGGCGCTCGGCGGCGTGGAGCACGCCCTCGCGCCGGGCCGATTCCCCCCTCTGTCTCGCCTCCTCGGCCGCCTGCTGGGCCTGGCGGGCGTTTTCGGACTCCTGGCGGGCGGTCTCCATGGCGGAGCGCGCCTCGTCGATCTTGTCCCGCAGCGTGGCCACCATGCCGCGCAGATCCCCGGCCAGGTCCCCCACCTCGTCGCGCTGGGAGACGGCCAGCGGGGCGTCGAGTCGCCCGCCGGCCACGGCCTTGGAGAACTCGGCCAGGGCCAGGATGGGCTTGGTGAAGATGCGGGAAGCGAAAAAGCCGATCGCGCCCAGCACGGCCACCACGATCAGGGACGTCCACCCGGCCCCGCGATTGACGGCGGACAAGGCGTTGGCCAGCTCGTCCATGGGCTTGCCCACGAAGCCGATGCCGGCCGGCCGGCCGGCGGCGTCGGGCAGGGGCCAGTAGGCGGCGATGAAAGGCCGGCCGAAGAGCGTAAGGCGCTTGTAGACCGTCTCGCCCCGGCCAAGCACCTTGTCCTTGATTTCCGGGTCGTCGATGGAGGTTCCCACGGCCCGGCGGCCGTTTTCCACGATGGTGGTGGACACGCGCCGGTCCCCGGAAAAGAGCGTGGCCTCCACGCCGAGCATGCGCTTAAGCACCTCGACCAGGCCGTCGCCCGAGGCGATGTCCGCGACCAGAGCCACCATCCCGATCACCGTTCCATCCTTGGAGACCGGAGCGCAGACCAGGTAGGGCAGGCGGTCGCCGGGCACGGGCACGAACCCGGCCGAATCCCCGCCGACCCTGGCCTTGTCCAGGCCCCTGGCCAGGGCCTCGGCCAGATTCTCGGTCTGGCCGACCGAGGCCACGGCCGCGCCCTTGGCGTCGGCGAACACCACGCCGCTCACCTGGCCCACGGTTAAGAGGTCCTGTCCCAGCCGGGCGAGCAGCTTGGCGTTACCCTCGGCCAGGCCACCCACCACGTTGGGACGCACGGCCTGCGCCCTGGCGGCGCTCGCGAGCGCCGCGCCGAGGCTTTGCACCCTGTCCGCGCCGACCCTGGCGAAGGCCTGGATGTTCTGGTCGTATTCCTTGGAAAACCCCTCCTCGAAGGCCGTGCGCCCGGCCAGGAGGACCGCCAGGGCGGAGGCGACGACGGAAGACGCCACAAGAAAGACGATCTTGGAGGTGATGCCTATGCGCATAAAACGCCCCCGCAGGGTTGGGAAAGATCATCGAAACGGAGATCGCGCTCCGTGCGCCCGGTTGGGTCACAACGCCTCTCTCGCCGCAACGGCAAGGAATCACTCTTGCTTTGTACGCCCGTGATCGCCAGAGTCAACGGCAAGGGGCGCGGCACATGGGGAGAAAACGGGATAAACGGGTGAAGATGCCGCCTTGTCGCGCGTCGTTTCCCAAAACCGCGCGCAGCGCTTGGGGCAGACGTCGGCCGGTCCGCCCGGCGGCGCAAGAGGCCGGGCGGACCGGGGGAGGGGGCGTCAGGAAGCGAGCTTGAGCACGGCCACGCCGGCCACGATGAGCCCCACGCCGGCCAGGCGGGCGAGGCTCGCCGGGTCGCCGTAGGCGGCGACCCCCACGACGAAGGCCCCGGCCGCACCGATGCCCGTCCACACGGCATAGGCCGTGCCCATGGGGATGGTCCGCTGGGCCAGGTAGAGGAACAGGCCGCTGGCGGCCATGCAGACCACGGCCGTCACCACGCCGAGGCCCAGTCGTCCCGGGGTCTGGGCCAGCTTGAGGCCGACGGGCCAGCCGATTTCGAACACTCCGGCGACGACAAGCGCTATCCAAGCGTATTCCATGAAGATGCTCCGTTATTTCAGGGTGGGGGGAAGGGTCAGGGCAGGGCGGGGGAAAAGGCGTCCATGTCCCCGGCCGTGCCGGCGAAATGCAGGAAATGGGCGGCCGCGTAGGCGGCCTCCAGGCAGCGGGCCTTGAGCGCCGCGAAAAGCTCCGGCCGGTCGCGGCAGGCCGCCATGAAGTCCGGGTCGGCCAGGAACGGGTAGCTCGAGAAAAGCGTCGTGGACCAGACCGCGTTGAACCGGGGGTCGAGCCAGGATACGGCCGAAGCCCGCAGCAGGCGCCAGCTCACGGGGCGCATCTCGAAGAGCATCTCCCGGCTGTCCGGCCGGCGCGCCTCCAGGTAGGCCCGTTCGAGGACGGGGCCATGGAGCTCGGGGGTCAACACGAGAAGGCCCGTCTGCACGACCTTGTCCGGGAAGTCGTCGTAGCCGTAGCGGCCGTAGAAGGCCTCGGGCGTGGGCTCCTCGCCCCCCGTGACGCCGTGGCGGCGGTGGTGGGCACGGATGTTGGCCGCGGCCAGGGCGAAGGTTTCGGGCGTGGGGCTCGAAAAGTGCTCCACTGCGCCGAAGGCGTCCCGGGGCACGCCGGCGAAGACGTCGGGCGCGTCCGGGCGGGGCAGCATGTCCGCGTCGATCCAGGCGACCTGGTCGCAGGCGCGCAGCTTGGCATGGCGGAAGATCAGGCACTTCTGCCAGGCCGGCGACCGGCTCCGGCCCAGGGGCGAGTCGTCGAGGAGCCTGTCCAGGACGACCAGGGACAGGCCGTGGGCCTGGGCGTAGGCGCGCAGAAACGGCGCGACCCGGGCAGCGAAGCGCTTGCGGTAGGCGTCGCCGACGACGAGGGTGCACAGGGCGCGCTTCATGCCCCGTTCTTACCGACAAGTCCGGCCGTCGGCCAGTGTTTCGAGAAGGCCTCGCGGCCTACAGGGCGCAGACGCGGTCGCGGCCGGCCTGCTTGCCGCGGTAGAGGGCCTCGTCCGCCCGGGAGAGCAGGGCGTCGCCCGTGTCCCCGGGCTGGTGGGCGGACACGCCGATGCTGACGGTATGAGCCTCTCCGGTCCTGAAATCGTGGCCGGCCACGGCCCGGCGGATGCGTTCGGCCAGCTGCGCCGCCTGCGCGACGCCCGTTTCCGGGCACAACACCAGGAACTCCTCGCCGCCCCAGCGGCCGGCCATGTCGCAGTGGCGCAGGTTCTCCCGCAGGAGCCTGGCGAAGGCGATGAGAAAGCGGTCGCCGGCCAGATGGCCGTGGCGGTCGTTGATGCCCTTGAAATGGTCGATGTCGAGCATGAGCACGGCGAAGGGGCGGGCGTAGCGGGCGGCCCGCTCCAGCTCGGCCTGGAAGGCGGTCATGAGGCAGCGGCGGTTGGGCAGGTCGGTGAGCAGGTCGGTCTGGGACAAGCGCCGCAGTTCCGCGTTGTATTTCTTGAGCTTGTAGTTCCAGAACAGGGCCAGGCCGATGGCGCAGACGGACACCAGACCGATCTTGACCACAAGGGCCATGTCGGTTCCGGTCTGCACGTTGATGGACACGTGCCGGTTGACGATCTGGCCGCGCTCCTGGGGGGTGATCGTCGCGACGCCGGCGTCGAGCACGTCGCGCAGCTCGGGCTCGTCCGTGGCCACGCCGATGCGCAGGTTGTTGGCGTAATTGGGCAGTCTGCCGGCGATCTTGAGGTTGAAAAGCCCCTCCTTCTTGATGGTGTAGGCGGCGATGATGAGGGAGCGCATGGTCATGTCGGCCTTGCGGTCCTGGACCATGTCCAGGGCTTCGCCTTCCGAGGCCGTGGTGAGCACCCGGAGGTTGGGGTACTCGGAGCGGACGCGCTCCTCCATGGCGGTGCCGCTCGGGAACACGATGGACTCGCCCGCGAGGCTGGCCGGATCGTCGATGAAGGCGTGCTCCTCGCGGGTGATGAACACGTTGGAATCGTTGAAGATGGGCTCGGTGAAAAGGAGCCATTCCTCCCGGGCCGGCGTCTTGTTGAGAAAGCTCAGGGCCTGGCAGCGGCCGTCCTTGGAAGCGGCCAGGCTTTCGTCCCAGTCCTTCGTCGGCACGAGGCGGAACACGACGCCCGTGCGCTCGGACACCAGGCGCAGCAGGTCTGCGGCGATGCCCTCGTGCTCGCCCCGGGCGTTGACGCTCTCGAAGGGCACCCAGTCCGGGTCCACGCACAGGGCGACTTCCCCGCGCCGCTCCACATAGGCGCGCTGCTGCGGGGTGAGCGCCGCCTGCGTCCCGGCCAGGACCGGCGCGGCGGCCAGAAACAGTCCCAGCAGACCGCCCGCCGCGAGCCTTGCCGCAGCAGCCGACGCCCGCGACAGGCCCGGCATTTCGCAGTTCGCCATAGACACGCCACCCGTACGCGGAACGTCCGCGATTTATTTCTTTCCCGAATACCCGTCACCCGTGCCCATGGGCAACCCTATTTTATTATCGGAGCAATTGAAATTCGCCGTCCGCAGTGGACACATGCCATGGCTCCATGTCATGATGGATTCCCTTGCCGTTGCGTTCCCACGGCTCCCGAACACTCCTGTCAGGAGGGAACGGTATGCGTCTTTCGCTACGCGCAAAGTTCTTCACCCCCATTCTCGCCCTCGTCGTCATCGGCATGACATTGCTCGTCGTGCTCAACGACAGGGCCACCAAGCATTCCATGGAGCAGATCGAAGGCCAGTCCATGACCCTGCTTTGCCAATCCATGGCCAACGACGTCGCCGGCACCGTAATCGCCAATCTGAAGATGCTGGGCAGTTTCGCCAAGTACGGCGTCGTCGTCGCCGCGGCCAAGGGCGAGGACACGACCTCCGGCAACGCCCTGCTCGTCACGCTGGCCGGCGGGCTCACCGGCGCGGACTACGCCAACCTCTTCGATCCCAAGGGCGTTTCCGTGGCCTCGAGCAACGCGGGCACCGTCGGCAAGATCACCGTGGCCGACCGGGATTATTTCAGCCTGGTCGCCAAGGACGGCAAGGCCGACGTCGTGTCCAAGGCCATCATCGCCCGCACCACGGGCAAGGCGGCGGTGGTGCTGGCCCAGCCCGTGCGCGACGCCTCGGGCAAGCTCGTCGGCGTCATCAACACCGGCATGGACCTGGAATCCCTGACCAGCAACCTGGCCAGCACCAAGATCGGCCAGACCGGCTACGCCTTCATCCTGGACGCCCAGGGCATGGTGTTGGCCCATCCGGACAGATCCCTGCTCATGAAGACGGACTTGGCCGGGACGGAGCTTGGCCGGCGCATCCTGGCCGTGACCGGCTCCGGCGTGATCCCCTACGAGAACGCTTCGGGAGCCCATCTGGCCGCTGTCTACCGCGAACCCAAGACGGGCTGGTATTTCGTCGTCGAGGCCCCGGTGGCGGAATTCCGCGCCTTCAGCGACGCCGCCACCCGGCGCAACGTCTGGATCGCCGCCGCGGTGACCGCGGCCCTGGTCGTCGCCATCGTCGTGCTGCTGCGGGTGTTCGTGCTGCGGGGCCTGCGTCGGTGCGTGGAATTCGCCGCCGCCGTGGCCGGAGGGAACCTGGAACATACGCTGGACATCCGCTCGGGCGACGAACTGCAGACCCTCGGCGACGCCCTGACGGCCATGACGCAAAGCATCAAGGGCAACCTGGCCGAAGCCCAGGCCAAGGGGGAAGAGGCGGCGGCCCAGGCGAGCAAGGCCCACCAGGCCCTGGAGGAAGCCAAGCAAGCCCAGGCCAAGGCCGACGAAGCCCAAACCCAGGGGCTGCTCATGGCGGCGGACAAGCTGCAGGGCGTGATGCAGGCCCTGGCCGACGGCTCCGCGCAGTTGCGGAGCGAGGTCGCCTCCGTGGTGGCTTCGGTGGGCGAACAGGAGCGGCGCACCTCGGAAACGGCCACGGCCATGGAGGAGATGAACGCCACGGTGCTCGAGGTGGCGCGCAATGCGGCCCAGGCCGCGGCCAAGGCCATGGCCGCCCGGGACCAGGCCAACGACGGCCGGGACGTGGTGGAAAAGTCCATGACCGCCATCGGCCGGGTGGACGCCGCCTCCCGCGAGGTCAAGGCGGGCATGGACGCCCTGGGCGAAAAGGCCCAGTCCATCGGGGCCATCATGAACGTCATTTCCGACATCGCCGATCAGACCAACCTGCTGGCCTTAAACGCCGCCATCGAGGCGGCCCGGGCCGGCGAGGCCGGCCGGGGCTTCGCCGTGGTGGCCGACGAGGTCAGGAAGCTGGCCGAGAAGACCATGACCGCCACCAAGGAGGTGGGCGCGTCCATCGGCGCGATCCAGAAGGGCGCCCAGGAGAGCATCGCCCTGGTGGACGAGGCGACCACGGCCGTGGCCCGGGCCACGGAGCTGGCCGGGGCTTCGGAAGCGGCTCTGCGGGCCATCGTCGCCCTGGTGGACGAGACCTCGTCCCAGGTGCAGGGCATCGCCGCCGCGGCCGAGGAGCAGTCCGCGGCCAGCGAGGAAATCAATCGGGCCGAGGAGGCGGTCAGCCGCCTGTCGACGGACATCGCCCGGGGCATGCGGGAATCCACGGGCGTGGTGGAGAACATGACCCGCCAGGTGGACGCCCTGGAGGAAATGGTGGCGGCGTTTCGGGACAACCGCGTGGGAGAGAACCGCTAGGCGCGCTTTCGGCCCCGAAAAGCCTTGCCCGAAGCCGGGGGACGCGCCGCCCCGGCGGGCGGGGCAGGGCGGAGGAAACCTTTCATTCCTCTTCAGGAATACAAGCGCGGGCATTATTCCTGAACTGCCGCTCAGTCCAGCTCGCGGGCGGTCCAGATGCAGCGGCCGATGATCTCGAAATCGTCGGCGTCGGAGACCAGAAGCAGGTTGGCGTCGTTGTCCGAGGCGATGCACAGATGCCTGTCCCGCTCGACGAGACGCTTGATGTACATCTGGCCGTTGTAGCGCAGGTAGTAGACCTTGTTCTTGACGAACTGCCGCCGGCCCTCGTCGATGAGCACCACGCTGCCGTCGGGGATGGTGGGCTCCATGCTGTCGCCGAAGGCCCGGATGACGGTCATGTTCTCCGGATTGCCCTTGGAACGGATCCATTCGGTGCGAAAGCTCAGGTAGGTCAGGGCCCGGTCGCCGGTTTCCGTGGACCCGCCGCCCATGGAACCCGTGGCCTCGCGCAGGGGCACCTCGGTATACTGGAGCTGGTGCGCCTCGCGCGCCCGCAGGTCCCGCAGCATGGACCGGGCGGCCGCGAAGTCCCCGGCCGCATTCCCCAGGCGGCCGGCCGCCTCCCCCCCGTAGAGCGGCTCCCGGACATGATAGCGCCCGGGCCCGCCGCCGTCCGGCACGTAGTCCTGGCTCTCCAGCCGTTCCCGCCCCAGGGACAGCATGTCCTCGTAGTCGAGCTTGAAAAACGCGGCGAACCGGCGGCGAAGCTCGGCCTTGGGAGCCTGCTTTCCGGCCAGGATCTTGCTGACGTAGCCCTGGCTCACGCCGACGAAGGCGGCCAGTTCCCCCTGGTTGGGGTTTTCCATGGCCGTCAGCTCCGCCAGCGCCTTCCAAAAGCACTTGTCCTCCTCGGTGCGCAGGGCCGCGCCCAGGAGGGGGGAGGGGAGTTGCCTGACCATGACGCCATTCATGCCTTATGGGGAGGGGGAATGTCCATTCCTTTTTTGGAATATTATTCTTGACAAATATTCCTATTAGGAATACTCGTGGACTGCAACGACCCCATCCTCAAGCATGACCGTGGAGGCTAAACGATGCGTGAAGCCGAGTTGGAGACGACGTTGGCGCAAAGCCTGGGAGAAGCCGCGGCCCGGGCGGCCGTGGACGCGCTCATCGCCGCCTGGGGCGGCTGCCGCCTGGACATTCCCAACGGCACGGCGGCGCGGCTGCGGCGGCGCGACAGCGAGATCCGCCGCATGTACCGCGCCGGGATCGACCTGTTCGCCCTGCGCGACCAATTCGGCCTCTCCGACCGGCACCTGCGGCGCATCGTCTCCCGCGTCCATTGATTCCGCGCGCCGTCACGCCCCCTTGCGCGACAGGGCCCGGGCCATGGCCGCGACCAGCGCATCCGGCTCGAAGGGCTTGACCACGTATTCGTCCATGCCGGCCGCCAGGCCCCGGTCCCGATCCTCGTCCTGGGCATACGCCGTCAGGGCCACCACCGGAATGGACGGGGGCAGGCCCGGCACCTGGCCCGAGCGGATCAGGCGCGTGGCGTCCAGGCCGTTTAAGCGCGGCATCTGGATGTCCATGAGCACCAGGTCGAAGGGCTCCCGGCAGAGCATGGTCAGGGCCTCCCGGCCGTCGGCGGCGGTCTTCACGCTATGGCCGAGGCGTTGCAGGGCGCGCACGGTGTAGATGCGGTTGACCGGCTCGTCCTCGGCCAGGAGGATGCGCAGGCCCGGCGTCCCTTCCGGCCGCGCCGCCACGTCCGTCGGCCGCGCCGCCTCGGGCCGGTCGCCGGCCGGCAGGTCGCAGGGAAGGGTCAGGGTGAAGACGCTGCCGCGCCCGGACTCGGAGGCGACGGAAAGATCGCCGCCCATCAGGCCGGCCAGCCGCCTGGCCACGGCCAGCCCCAGGCCGGTGTCGCCCGAAGGCCGGGTCAGGGCGTCCTCGCCCGCGGCGAAGGGCTCGAACACGGCCCCGAGCCGCTCCGCGGCGATGCCCGGCCCCGTGTCCGCCACCGTGAAGGCCAGACGGACCCTGCCCTCGGCCGTCCCCCCGCCGGCGGCGTCCTGTCCCGGGGCCGGGGCCACGACCACGGTCACGGAACCTTTCTGGGTGCTGGCGAAGGCGTTCTCGACGAGGTTGGACAGGATGCGCCGGAGGCGGTCCGGGTCGCCGACGACGCGGGGGGGCAGCCCGGGTTCCAACCGGTAGGCGAAGCCGAAGGCACGCAACTGGCTTTGCACGGCGTAGTGGCGCAAAAAAGGCTCCAGTTCGGCCCTGAGGTCGCAGACCCGGGGAGAGAGCGCCAGCCGACCGGCTTCCACGCGCGAGAGTTCGCCCAGGTCGCCGACGATCCGCTCCAGGGCGCGGACGGATTGCCGGATGGCTTCCAGCCCTTCGCGCAGCTCGTCGTTGTCGGCCGTTTCCAGCAAAAGCCTGGTCATGCCGCTGATGCCCCCAAGGGGCGTGCGCAGCTCATGGCCGATGTCGGCCAGAAAACGGGCCTTGGCCGCCTGCGCCGCAGCGACCGCCTGCCTGGCGGCCACGAGCTCGCGCTCCATGCGCCGGCGGCCGACGGCGGCGTCAAGGACCCAGACGACCGCGCCGCCCGGAGCTTCGGCCGCCGGCCGCTTCCCCTGACAACGCACGTCCACATCCTCCCCGTCCTTGCGGCGCAGGCGATATTCCCCATCGTGGCCGCCTGTCGCCGCCAGGTCCCGCTCCGCCCGGACGCGGAAGGCCTCGTGGGCCTCGGCCGAGGGGAAAAGGTCCGCGACGTCGCGCCCGGGAAGTTCCCCGGCCGCATACCCCAGGAGCGCCGCGCCGTGGGCGTTGATTGTTTCGATGCGCCCCTGGCGGGACAGGAGCAGGCCGGTCGGGGCGTCGTCGAAAAGGCGCGCCATGAGGTCCGGGTCCGGGCGGCCTGCCGCCGGCGCGTCGGGAGAGACCCCTTCGGGGCCGGCGGCAGCCCTTTCCGGGCCTTTCTCGTCGTCATCGGGCAGGGAGGTCGCGGCCATGGCCTTGCCTTGCGCGGCAGTCGCGCGCCTTGGGGTGTTTCCCCCATTTCATAGCGGCGGCCGGCCCCTCAGGCAAGGCATGCCTGTCCGCCGACGCTTACGAACGGTCGCGGCGGCGGCAGAACTGGTCGCACAGGTCCTGGGCCCGCTCGAGGATCGCGCCGCAGCCGTTGGTCAGGTTGTCCACGTACATGGCGTCGTAGGTCTGCCGGCACAGGGACAGGCAGCTTTTGAGGTCCGCCGGCGCGTTGGACAGCTCCTTGCGGTAGGGCAGGCAGATCGGGTCGGACACGCAGGCCCCGGGCGTGGGCAGGGCCGAGCAGAACTCGTAGAATTCCTTCACGGACATGGGCGGGGCGGTTGCTGCGCCGTCCGGGTTCGTCGCGCGGCCGGCGCAGCCGCAAGCAAGGATCGTCGCGCCGATGAGCAGCAGGATGCGCGGGGACATGGGAGTCTCCTTTTGGCGAACGTTGCGGAAACGTGCCTTATTGGGACACCCCTTGTAAAGCCGGCGGCGGCCTTCTTTCGCATTGCAATAGGTGTATTTATTTTTGACATAGACTGGCTGGTTCCTGTCCGCCTTCCATGGTCACTTCAAAACCAAGGAAGGTGCGACATGAACACGAATGCGACTTTGCCGGCCTTTTCCGGCGACCTGCGCGGCGCGGTCCTGTCCAGCTACGCCAACGTGGCCGAGGACGGGACCATCTGCTTCGTCTCCGACAAGGTGCACCGAGCCTGCGCGGCCTGCGGCACGGTGTTCGCCGGCTCGGCCTGCCGGGCCGCCTTCGCCGGCCCGCCGTCCTGCCCCTTCTGCGGCGGGGCGGACTGCGGCCCGATACGCCAGGAGCCGACGTCGTGAGCGCCAGGGACAAGCTCTTCTCGCGAAAGCTTCTGGCCGCGGTGTGCTCCATGGCCGTGATCGCGGCCAACCGCAGATGGAGCCTGGGGCTTGGCGACGAGGACGTCCGGGCCATCAGCGACATCGCCCTGGCGGCCATCGGCTCCCAGGCCGGCATCGACCTGACCGAACGCCTCCTGCCGGCGCTTGGCCGCAACCGCGACGTCGCCCGAAACGGAGCCCCCCATGTCCCCTGAGCCCTTTTTCCTGCCGGCCTGGATGTCCCTGCTGATCGGGCTGGTCCTGTTCTTCACCCGCAAATGGGTGGCCGACGTGGCCCGGGCCATCGACGGCCTGGACGCGCGGCTGCGCGCCCTGGAGAAGACCCAGGCCGACTGCCGGGTGGACCTGGCCCGGGGCTACGCCACCCGGGCGGAGATCGAACGCGTGGCCGAGCGCCTGGAAAACCACGCCACCCGGCTGACCATCCTGGAGGAACGCGACCTGGCCGCCTAGGCGGCCAGGTCCATGCCCGCCCGCAATGGGCGGATGCGGAGCGCCCATGTCCCAGAGCCCGACCCCGGCCGTCAGCCTCGACGCGCTGCTCGCCCTCAACCCCCACCTGACCCTGGCCGACGTCCTGGCCCTGTGGCGCTGGACCGGGCCCTCGCCGAGGCTCCATTGACCATGGCCCCCCTGACGCCCGACCGTTCGGAAGACCGCCTCACGGACCGGCAACGCCGGTTCGTGGAGGAATACCTCATCGACCTCAAGACCGGCGCGGCCGCGATCCGGGCCGGCTACAGCCCCCAAAGCGCCGAGACCGCCGGCCGGCGGCTGCGCCGCCTGCCCCACGTGCGCGCCGCCATCGAGGAGGCCATGGCCGCGCGCAGCCGGCGCGTGGGCATCACCCAGGACCGTGTGGTGGCGGAACTGGCCCGCATCGCCTTTGCCGACATGCGCGATTTCGCGGACTGGGACGGGCAGGGCGTGACGCTGCGAGCCGCCTGCGACCTGACGCCCGAGCAGACCGCCTGCGTGGCGGAAATCGTGGAAACTCCGGGCAAGGGCGTGCGCATCAAGCTGCACGGCAAGCATCAAGCCCTGGCCGCGCTGACCAGGCACCTGGGAAGCCGCGAAAAGCCCGGGGAGCGCTCGGACGCGCAACCCGTGCTCACGGTCGTGACGTATGTGCCGCCGCCGGACCCGCCGCCGGACGACGCCCGGGCGACCTGTCCCGCGCCGCCGGACGGGGAGGGCGGAGGAGGGCCCGACGACGCGTCGGGCGGCTCTCGCAAGACGCGGTAGTCTCTTGTCGTCCAGGAAATACGGGCGCGCCCATTTCGCGGTTGAACGCCTAGAGCCGCCCCCCTTCCGGCGGCTCCTCCGGCAGGGCGGAGGCGGCGCAGGCCTCGGGCGCCGGCTCGCCGTCGCGGCGTTCGTCCGCCTCCCCGGCCTCGGCCGGAAGGCGCGCCTGCCGGTCGTCGCGCCTGGACAAATACAGGGCCATGACCCGGTCCGTGGCGGCGTCGGGGTGCGGCGGCGTCTTTTGCGCCGCCAGAAGCACCCGGCCGTAGCCGCGCGCCTCGCTCCGGCACCGTGCGATCGTGCTGCCGCCGACAAAAGCCGTGGCCGCGAGGGCCGCGACCAGCACCATCCTGCAAGCCCGCTGACGCGTTCCCATGACAGCTTTCCTCCAACGCGCGACAAGGCGCTTGGCGGAGGACGCTGCCCAAACCGTGCCAGCGGGCCTGCTTATTTATTTCAGGAAGTTACAAATAAAACGATTGCGCAGGTAGGCCATGCAGCGACATTTTGCCGATATATCGTCGCTTCCCGCTTCGGGAGGCCGGCCCGTCGTCCTGGACTACGTTCCCCAGCCCAGGCAGGCCGCGCTGCACGCCTGCTGCGCCAACGAGATCCTCTTCGGCGGCGCGGCCGGGCCGGGCAAAAGCCATGCCCTGCGCTTCGAGGCCCTTCTTTCCTGCCTGCGCGTGCCGGGCCTGCAAGCCTCCCTTTTCCGGCGCACCATGCCCGAGCTGGAGCGCAACCACATCCTGCCGGCCCTGTCCCAGTTTCCCAAGGCGCTCGGCCGCTACGTCGCCTCCAAGCGCCGGTTCGAGTTCGCAAACGGCTCGATGCTCGCCTTTTGCGGCTGTCCGCGCGAGGCCGACGTGTTCCGCTACCAGGGCGCAGAGATCCATCTGCTCCTCATCGACGAGCTGACGCACTTCACCCGGTTCCAGTACGACTTCCTGCGGGGCCGGCTGCGCTGCGCCCTGGACGTGCCCCGCGCCTCCCGCCACAAGATCCCCGGCATCGTGTGCGCCTCCAACCCCGGCGGCCCGGGGCACGGCTTCGTGAAATCCCGGTTCGTGGACTTCGCTCCGCCCATGGTCCCCAGGCGCGCCCCGGACGCCGAAGGGGGCATGCTGCGCTGCTTCATCCCGGGCCGGCTGTCCGACAACCCCATCCTGCTTGGGCGCGACCCGGACTACGCCAAGCGCCTGGAAGCCCTGCCCGAACCCTACCGCAGCGCCTACCGCGACGGCGACTGGGACGTGTTCCTGGGCCAGGCCTTCGCCTTTTCCCGGGAGCGCCACGTGGTGCCGGCCAGGCCCGTGCCCGGGCACGCGCCGCTGTTCATGACCTTCGACTGGGGCTACGGCGCGCCGTTCTCCGTGGGCTGGTGGTGGGTGGACGCCGACGGCAGGCTGCTGCGCTTCGCCGAATGGTACGGCTGCACCGGCACGCCCAACCAGGGACTTCGCCTGACCGATTCGCGCATCGCCGCCGGCATCCGGGAGCGGGAGGAGGGCCTCGGCATCGCCGGCCGGCCCATCACCCGCCTGGCCGGCCCGGACTGCTTCGCCAAAAAGCCCGACTACCGGGGCGGCGGCCAGGGCCCGAGCACGGCCGAGACCTTCGCCGGGCTGGGCGTGCACCTCGCGCCCGGCGACCCCTCGCGCACGGCCAAGATACGCCAGTTCCACGAACGCCTGCGGCCGCGCGACGGCGAATGGCCCATGCTCGTGGTCTACGAGGCGTGCCGGGACTTCATCCGCACCATTCCCTTGCTGGCCACCGACCGGCGCAACGTGGAGGACATCGACACCACCGGCGAGGACCACGTCTACGACGAGGCCTGCCACGTCTGCATGGCCCGGCCCCTGGCCCTGGCCCCCCCCTTGGCGACGCGCCCCACGGCGGCGCGCATCATCGACGCGGTCACCGCCGACAACCCCTTGCCCGAGGAGCAGCCATGACCCCTGTCAGCTTCGACCCCGCCTTCGCCTTGATCGTCCTTTCCGTCGCGCTCTTTTTCCTCTTGCTCGGCTGGCGGCTCGGCCGGGAGAGCGCCGGCCGGCCCATGTTCGATTTTCCCTTGCTGTCGGCCGCCGGGGGCGCGGCGGATGCGCCTTCGCCGCCGCCGGACCGGGAAGAGGGCGGCGAGCGCTTCGGCGACGACTGGCCCTAGGCGGAAATTTCGGTTTCCGATGCCCTCTGACGGCCGGCGTATCGGTTTCATACAACTGCACGGTCGCGACACGGCCACCTGTATGGATATTATCCATGCCTTCTCGGCCCCGCGGCTCGCAACACGACCCAACATTCTTGAATAATTCATGAAACAAACTTGGCACGGCGGATGCTATTCCAGGGTCGACCGCACGGGCGGAGGCGGACACGCTTCCCGGCTCCGGCGGCGAAACGAAACGATTCGGCTTCGGCCGACAAACCCTGGAGAACAATCATGCACGGCAAGACTCTCGGCATCGCCCTGGCGGCTGTGGCCACCCTGGCCCTCACTTCTTCCCTGGCCCTGGCCCGGCCCGGCGGCGGCCCCGGCGCGGGCGCGGGCGGCTGCCCCGGCTACGGCGGCGGCATGGCCCAGCTGAGCCCGGAAAAGCAGGCCGCCTTCCAGAAGCTCCACGACGCCTACGCGGCCAAGACCGCCCAGCTGCGCGCCGACCTCGGCGTCAAGCGCGCCGAGCTCAACGCCCTGGTCATCGCCCAGAACCCGGACCAGGCCAAGATCGCGGACCTGTCCAAGCAGATCGGCGACATCGAAGGCAAGCTCATCGCCGAGCGGACCCAGTTCCGTATCCAGGTGGCCAAGGAGATCGGCCCCAACGTCATGGGCGGCTACCACGGCGGCATGATGGGCGGCATGATGGGCGGCGGCGCGGGCCCCTGCGGCGGCGCGGGCGGCGGCTGCCAGTAATTCCCGAGGCATCGTCCCGGGGCCGGCCCTTGCGCCGGCCCCGGGACGGCCCCCGGCCGGCAGGAGCGGACCATGTGCGACGACCTGATGCGAACCTTCCTCCCCATGGGCTGGGGCGGCCTGTTCGGCCCGCTTTCCTGGCTTGCGCTTCTCCTGGCCGCGGTCGTCGTCCTGGTCGTGCTTGTGCGCCGCGCCAAGCCCGGTCCTGGCGAAGCCTCGCACCGCCTGGGCGCGAAGGCCGACCGCGACGACGCCATGCGCCTGCTCAAGGCCCGGCTGGCCTCCGGCGGCATCACCGAGGACGAATACCACCGGTTGCGGCGGACCATCGAATCCTGAAACGCCTTGTTTGCTCCTCATGCAAGCATTCATGCTGCAACAGCACAATATATCTATATTTATTATGATTTCACGACACCGGAGCACCTTTTTTCGAAATTGCAATTCTCGGCAATCGACGAAGCGGCTTGGCGCTTCGTTGTCAGCATAAAGCGCGCTTGCAACCCTCACACCCTCTTCGAACGCGCGCGCCCGAAGCGGCGATTCGCCGCTTCGGGCCTTTGCGACCCGATGACAATCGCCCACGAAGTTGCTAGGGTGGCGAGAGTTCCTTTTTATCGCACAAAGGAGACGCCATGAGCAGCAGCATCGTGAACGATCCCCTTTTCGGGCAGCAATGGCACTTGCAGAATACGGGACAAGACGGCGGCACACCCGGCGTCGACCTGAACGTCGTCCCCGTCTGGCAGGACTATACCGGCAAGGGCGTGACCGTGGCCGTGGTGGACCAGGGCGTCGAGTACGCCCATCCTGACCTGGCCGCCAACATCGACACGACGTTGAGCTTCTCGGGAGTCTCCTCCACAGGGGACGGCCAGCCCGTCATGTCCACGGACAACCACGGCGTGGCCGTGGCCGGGCTTATCGCGGCCGTGGCCGGCAATGGCATCGGCGGCGTCGGCGTGGCCCCGGACGCGACCCTGGCCTCGGTCTATATTCCCCTGGGGTCGGACATCGATCCCGACGCGCCCGAAGACATGGACGATTTCGTCGGCGCTTTCCGCGTGGCGGCCTCCTCCTACGACGTGGTCAGCAACAGTTGGGGCCATTCCGGATCGTTCTACAACCTGAACGACCCAGAAAACGAAAGCGCCGCCACGGCCCTGGCCGACGCCGCGAGCAAGGGCCGCGACGGCAAGGGCTCCATCATCGTCTTCGCCGCCGGGAACGACCGCGAGGAGGATTTCGACGCCAACACCGACAACCTGACCAATTCCCCCTACACCATCGCCGTGGCCGCCATCGACAACACGGGCAAGGTGAGTTCCTACAGCACACCCGGGGCCTCCATCCTCGTGGGCGCGCCGTCGCTTTCCTGGTACTACACCACGGAAACCGTCGTCATCCCGGCCGAGAACGAAGACGACGAGGATCAGGTCGTCACGCAGACCGTGCGCCACGATTACGGCCAGATCGTCACCACGGACCGGATGGGCGAAAACGGCTACAACACGGCCCCTTCCCCCCAGGGAGACTACGCCTACGACTTCGGCGGCACCTCGGCCGCCGCGCCCCAGGTTTCCGGGGTCGTGGCCCTGATGCTGGAAGCCAACCCCGACTTGGGCTACCGGGACGTCCAGGACATCCTGGCCCTGACCGCCCGCAACACCGACCCTTCCGGCGACTGGACGACCAACGGCGCTTCCAACTGGAACGGCGGGGGCATGCACGTCAGCCGCGACGTGGGCTACGGCCTGGTGGACGCCACCGCGGCGGTCCGCCTGGCCGAGACCTGGGACTCGCAAGGCACGGCGGCCAACCTGGCCACCGTTTCCGGACAGCACGACGTCGACGCGGTGCTGCCCGACGGCACGGGCTCCGTCTCCTCGACCATCGCCATGCCCGTCGGCGTTTCGGTGGAGCGGGCCGAGGTCGTGCTGGACCTGGACGCCCGTGACGCCTCGGACCTCACGGTCACGCTCACTTCGCCCTCGGGAACCAAAAGCGTGCTGCTGGACGCCCCGGGAACGACCGAAGCCTATCCGGCGAACTTCTCCCTGACCTCGACCCATTTCCTGGGAGAATCCTCCCTGGGGGACTGGACCGTCACCGTGTCGGACAAAAACGCCGACGGCGACAGCGTCTCCTTCGACGGCTGGACGCTGCGCCTCTATGGCTCCGAGGCCACGGACGACACGCGCTGGGTCTACACGAACGAATACGCCTCCGTGGCCGCAGGGGACCCGTCCAGGATGCTGCTCGTCGACTTCTCGGGCAAGGACTCCCTCAACGCCTCCCCGGTCACCACGGCCTCGGCCATCGACCTCCACGCCGGGACCGTCAGCCTCGTGGATGCGACGCCGCTTCTCATCTTCCCCATGAGCACCGTGGAGAACGCTTACGGCGGCGACGGCGGCGACCTGCTCGTCGGCAACGCGGCGGACAATTACCTTTCCGGCGGCAGGGGCGACGACGTGATCTACGGCGGCGGCGGCAACGACACCATCGACGGCGGCCCGGGATTCAACGTGGCCGGTTTCGAGAAGCCCTACGCCATGTACGCCATCGCGGACACGAAAGACGGGCTCACCGTTTCCAGCTACGACGGCACGAGCACATTGACCAACATCAACCTGCTGCTTTTCCCCGACAACGTCGTGGCGGCGGGAGCCGTCCTGAGCGCTTAGCCGGCGGCCTTCCTTTCGCGACGCAGCGTGGCCGGGGCTCGGGCTCGGCCACGCCCCCCCGTTCAAAAGATGCGCGGGCAAACGCATTGATAACGCCCGCGATATTTCCTAGGTTGCGCCCCAACGATTTCGGCCCTTTCGAGGAGAGTCCATGAGCGAGAAGAAAGAACAACCCGTCGTCAGCCGCAACGCCGCCATTCTCGGCATCGTCCTGGCCCTGCTGGTCGGCTTTTACCTCGGGTTCACGGTTCACGGCCTGACCGGCAAGTCCGCGCCCCAGGCCCCGCAGCAGACGGCGCAGATGCCGCCGCCCACCCAGCAGCAGGCCGCCCCCAACCCGGCCCTGGCCGACCGCATCAAGGCCGTGGAAAAACAGACCCAGCTCGAGCCGGCCAACACCGCCGCCTGGACCGAGCTCGGCAACCTCTATTTCGACACCCAGCAGCCGGACAAGGCCATCACCGCCTACGAGAAGGCCCTGACCCTGGACCCGCGCCAGCCCGACGTGCTCACCGACCAGGGCGTCATGTACCGCGAGGTCGGCCAGTTCGACAAAGCCCTGGCCTCCTTCGACAAGGCCCTGGCCATAAACGCCGGCCACGTCATCGCCGCCTACAACAAAAGCATCGTGCTTTCCCACGACAAGAACGACAACGCCGGCGCGCTGGCCGCCCTCAAGGCCCTGGCGCTGAAAAATCCCAACGCCAAGCTGCCCGACGGTCACACCGTGACAGAGGCCATCCAGGAGCTTTCCGGCGGCAAATAGCCCTTCGGAAACACCGCACGCCAAACGCCCCCTCCGGCCAACGACCGGAGGGGGCGTTTTCATTGCAACGTGAGAGCGGGTTTCAGATCCACACCTTCCCAGCATCTCCCTTTGCGGGATTCCAAAGGGCGCAGCCCTTTGGCCGCCGGAGGCTTCCCCCCACCCATCCCTCTCGTTACTTCGCGCCCGGGTCCTTGTAGACCGCGCCCTGGGCGGCGGACTTGACGAGAGAGGCGTAGCGCCTAAGCAGCGGCGAGGCGACTTCCTTTTTGGGCGCGACGTGGCCGGCCCGGCGCTTCTCCAGCTCGGCCGCGTCCAGGCGCACCTCGAGCTTGCGGCCCGGGATGTCGATGTCGATGACGTCGCCGTCGCGCACCAGGGCGATGGGGCCGCCGTCGGCCGCCTCGGGCGAGACGTGGCCGATGGCCGCGCCGCGCGTGCCGCCGCTGAAGCGGCCGTCGGTAATCAGCGCCACGGTCTCGCCGAGGCCCATGCCCATGATGTTGGAGGTGGGGGAGAGCATCTCGCGCATGCCCGGGCCGCCCTGCGGGCCTTCGTAGCGGATGACCACCACGTCGCCGGGCTTGATCTCCCCGCCGAGGATGGCCGCGTTGGCCGCCTCCTCGCCGTCGAAGACCCGGGCCGGGCCGGTATGGCGCATCATGGCCGGGGCCACGGCCGACTGCTTGACCACCGCGCCGTCCGGGGCCAGGGAGCCGCGCAGGATGGCGATGCCGCCTTCATTGGCGTAGGGGGCCTTGGCCCGGATGACGTCGTCGTTTTTGACGCGCGCCTTGAGGTCGACGAGGTTTTCGCCGAGCGTCTTGCCCGTGGCGGTCATGACGTCGAGGTGGAGCAGGCCCCGCTCGGCCAGGGCGCTCATGACGGCCGGAATGCCGCCGGCGCGCTCCAGGTCGTCGAGGTAGTGATGCCCGGCCGGGGAGAGCTTGCAGAGGTTCGGGGTCTTGCGCGACACGGCGTCGAAGATGTCCAGGGTCAGCGGCAGCCCGGCCTCGGCGAAGACCGCCGGCAGGTGCAGCACGGTGTTGGTGGAGCACCCGAGCGCCATGTCCATGGTCACGGCGTTCTCCAGGCTTTTTTCCGTGACGATGTCGCGCGGCCGGATGTTTTTGGCCAGCAGGTCCATGACGCGCATGCCGGCCTTTTTCGCCAGGCGCACGCGCTTGGCGGACACGGCCGGGATGGTGCCGTTGCCGGGAAGCCCCAGGCCCACGGATTCCGACAGGCAGTTCATGGAGTTGGCCGTGAACATGCCCGAGCAGGAGCCGCAACCCGGGCAGGCGTTCTGCTCCAGTTCGTCGAGCTTGTCCTGGTCGATGCTCCCGCGCTTGAACTTGCCCACGGCCTCGAACACGTCGATCAGGTCGCAGGAACCGTCGGGCGTATTTCCGGCCAGCATGGGCCCGCCGCTGACGATGACGGCCGGGATGTTGAGGCGCAGCATGGCCATGAGCATGCCCGGCACGACCTTGTCGCAGTTGGGGATGCACACCAGGGCGTCGAAGGGGTGGGCCATGGCCATGATCTCGATGGAGTCGGCGATGATCTCCCGGCTGACCAGGGAGTAGTGCATGCCGGCGTGGTTCATGGCCAGGCCGTCGCAGACGCCGATGACGGGAAAGGTCATGGGCGTGCCGCCGGCCAGGCGGATGCCGGCCTTGACGGCTTCGGCGATGGTGTTCAAGTGGATGTGGCCGGGCACGACCTCGTTGGCGGAGTTGACCACGCCTATAAGCGGGCGCTCCATCTCTTCCCGGGTCAGGCCCAGGGCGTAGAGCAGGGAGCGGTGGGGGGCTTTCTCCAGGCCGGATTTGAACTGGGAGCTGCGCATGACGGTTTCCTCGCATGAAAAGTGTTCGGCTTCGCGCCGAGGCGACGAGTCTTCCACACCCGCGCCGCTTCTGGCAAGTTCGCCGCCACGCCGATTCGCCTGAAACGGGGCTCTGCCGTGCGCATCGTCAACCTGCACCATACGGCCTTTGTCGCGACGTTTCGCGCCCTTGGACACGACGTGCTGTCCATCGGCCCGGACGCGGACTGCGACGTGACCCTTGGCGAACCCCTTTCGGCCAAGCGCTTTTCGGAACTGCTCGCCGCACGCGGCCTGGTCCCGGACCTGGTCTTCTGGTGCGACGCCTGCCAGATCCCCTGGGTGTTCGGCCTGGAGGCCCTGCCTTGCCCGGTCATGGGCTATTCCGTGGACCAGTACATGCACCCCTGGCACGTGCCCTACAGCATGGGCTTCGACGCCGTGTGCGTGGCCCAGAAGGACTATCTGCCGCTTTTCGGCGAATCCCCCCACGGCCGGCCGGCCTCGTGGCTGCCGCTTTTCTGCGACCCGGCCCGGGACCGCGACGCCGGTAGCGCGCGCGACGTGCCCGTGTCCTTCGTCGGCACCCTGGACGGCCGGGTCAACGCGGCCAGGCGGCCGTTTCTCGCCGCCTTTCGCGCCAAGGTCCCGCTTTTCATGACCACGGGCGACTACGTGCCCGTCTTCCAGCGAAGCCGCCTCGTGCTCAACCAGAGCGCCGCCGGTGAGCTCAATTTCCGGGTGTTCCAGGCCATGGCCTGCGGCGCGGCGCTTTTGACCGAGGACGTGGAAAACGGGCTTCGCGACCTCTTCAGGCCGGGCGAGGACATCCTGACCTACCGGCGCGGCGACCCGGAGGATGCGGCCCGCGTCGCAAAGCAGGCTCTTGACGATCCGCAGTTGGAAGACCTTGCCCAGGCCGGGCGGGACAAGGCCCTTTCGCGCCACACGGTCGGGGCGCGGGCCCGCACGCTCCTGGCCCTGGCCGCGCGCCTGGCCGCTTCCGGCGCGCCGGCCCGGCGGCTGCATGCCCTGGCCGAGGTGCGCCGCCAGTTGCGCAAGGCCTACGCCATGCTGGCCGTGGACGAACACCTGCCTTTGCGCCAGCAGGACCGCGAATTCTTCCTTTCCCAGACCAGAGTCTAAACAATGTTGTCGCCGCCAACATCCCCAGAGGCCGAAGTAGACATTGTCAACATTTTTTGCTCAAATCCCTCGCCATGGCGACCCACACATCAAATCCCGAATATCATCACGGAAATCTGCGCCAGGCGCTGCTTGACGCCGGGGAAAAGCTGCTCGAGACGGTCGGCGTCGACGGGCTGACCTTGCGCGGCCTGGCCCGGGAAACGGGCGTGAGCCATGCCGCTCCGTACCGGCATTTCACGGACAAGGCCGACCTGCTGGCCGCCCTGGCGGCGCGGGGGTTCGACAGGCTCGCCCGGGCGCTCGTCGCCACGGCCGGCGAACACGCCGGCGATCCACACGGCGAATACCTGGCTTCCTGCCGGCGCTACATCGCACTGGGCCGAAAGCATCCGGCCATGTACCGGCTCATGTTCGGCCAGCCCCAGCCAGGGGTGGGCGATCAGCCCGAACTGGCCGCCGCCGGCCAGGCGGCCTTCGACGCCCTGACCGCCGCCATGCATCGCGGCCTGGCAGCGGGCGTTTTCCGCCAGGAACCCATCGAGTCCCTGGCCTTGGCCGTCTGGGCCATGGTCCACGGCCTGACCGAACTGGCCATCGCCGGCCGGCTGGCTTTGTGCGGAGAAGGGGAGGGGGACGCGGGGGGGCTCAGCGAGGACGTGTGCGCGCTGCTTCTTCGGGGGATCGGGGCTTGCCGGCCAGGGGCCTGACGGACACGCGCTCCACGACTTTCTGGAAGTAGACCTGCTCCTTTTCCAGGTTCACCGGCCGCCGGCGGCGGGCGTTGACCTTCATGACGAGCAGGTTGAGCTTTTGCATCTGCCGGTAGCGCTCCTGCTCGTCCGTGGCCGCGGCGAGCAGTTCCGTGGCCGTGACGATCTCATTTTCCTCGAGCAATTCCTCGGGAACGTAGCCGGCGTTTTTGAGAATCTTGTAGGCCATGCGCAGGTCTTCGGGGATCATGGAATCGTCCTCGAAGACGATTTTTTTGCCCTTGCCCTCGAGGTCGTCGAACGCGCCCTGGCGCATGGCTTCCTCGATGCGGCGCTCGGCGATCCAGGCGAAGACCTGCAACATGGCCTGCCTCCGTTACTGCTGTTCCAGGGCCTTTTGCAGCTTGGGCGCGCCGCCGTCGAGCCACTCCACGACCTTGGGCACGACCCGGCCCAGGGCGTCGGCCGCGCTCCTGGCCACAGTATCGCCGTTGAAATTCTCCAACGGCGCGTAGGCGCTGAAGTCCCCGGTCGAGATCTTCTTGGACATGTTCTTGTTCCAGAGATCCAGGTGCACGGCCACCACGAAGCGGCCGCCGTCGGTCTCCTCGACGTTGAAGGCCGTGACCTGGCCGGTGAGCACGGCGTCGTGGGCCACGCGCGGCTGGTAGTCCACCGGGGTCAATGTCGCGGACCGGCATTCCACGGCCTGGCGCAGGGCCCGGCCCACCACGTCCTGGGGCGGCCCTTCCCAGTAGTATTCGAGGCTCGCCGTCAGCACCCGGTCCCGGGCGGTCAGCACGGCGGTGCGGTCCAGGTTCTCCATGGCGGTCAAGCCCTTGAACCCCAGCGGCAGCCGGTGCTGCTCGCCGGTGTCGCCGGGGCAGGGGGTCTGCTCCAGCTCCACGCGCAGATAGCGCTGGGGGGGAGGGGGCTTGCCGAAGCAGGCGGCCAGGGAGGCGGCCAGGGCCAGCCCGGCCAGGATACGCACGGTCTTTGAGGCGAAACGCATGGTCATTTTCCCGATGGCGGCCGGAGCAGTTCCCAGGGGCGCTCGCGCAAGCGGCCCGAGAGTTCCTTGATCTCCCGGCTCGTCCGGTTGAGGTTCTTGAGGATTTCCTCGAGCTGTTCCTGATCGTAATTGAAACCCTGGCGCACGTCTCCCACCAGCCCGCCTACGCCGTCGGCCTGCTTGCGGAAGTTGTGCAAGGTCTTGGTCAGTTCCGCCTCGATGACGGTTACGGCCTTCTCCATGCGCTTAAGGGTCTCGTCAAGGCTTTCCGCCGCCTTGCCCCCCTTGGTGGAGAGGGCTTCCCAGTTCTTGCGAAAGTCGTTGGCCGCGTGGCGCAGGTCGGAGACCAGGGCCGGCGTGCCTTCCAGGGCCTTTTTCAGGGATTCGGTATTTTCCGGCGTGAAAAGCTTGGCGATGTTGTCCGCGATGTCGTTGATCTTGGGCCGCACGTCGTCGAGGAGATCGCCGGCCTTGGCCGCCAGTTCCTGCACGTCCAGCGTGGCCACGGACGGGATGTTCGCGCCCGGGGAAAGCCGCGGCCCAGGATCGCCGCGCAGCTCCAGAAGCACGTAGTAGTCGCCGACCAGACCCTTCTGGGCGATGCGGGCCACGGTGCCGGCATAGAGGGGAAAGCCCTGGCGCACGGCGATGCGCACGGCGATGCGGCGCGGATCGGTCGGATCCAGGTCGATGGCCTCCACCCGGCCGATGTCCAGGCCCGCGTACTTGACCGTGCGGCCGGGACTCAGGTCCTTCACGGACAGGAACTGGATGCCGTACTTGTCGTACTTGACCCAGAACCAGTTGCCGCCGAGCACGATCATGAACCCGCCCAGGATGCAAAGCCCGAGCAGGAGCGTGCCCACGGCCTTGGCGTAATCGGAGCGTTTCGCCTTGGCCGTCAGCATCGGCTTCCCCCTTGGGCGCGCCCGGCCGCGACGAGTTCGCGCCGCCGCGCCACCAGCGCCTCCCAGGTTTCCGACAGCACCCGGCTTTCCCGGGCCGGCCGGCGGCCCAGGAACTGCCGGATGAACGGATCGTCGCAGCCGGCCAGGCCGGTAAGCGTGCCCTCGAAGAGCATGCGCCCCTCGCGCAGGACCACCACGTGGTCGGCGATGGCGTAGAGGCTCTCCAGGTCATGGGTGACCACCACGATGGTCATGTCGAAGGTGGCCTTGAGTTCGAGCACGAGCTGGTCCATCTCGGCCGCCGTGACCGGATCGAGACCCGAGGTGGGCTCGTCGCACAGGAGCACGGCCGGGTCCAGGGCCATGGCCCGGGCCAGGCCGGCGCGCTTGCGCATGCCGCCCGACAGCTCGCTCGGAAAATAGTCCATGAAGTCGGCCAGGCCGACCAGGCGCAGCTTGAGGCGCACGACCTCCTCGATGAGCGAATCCGACAGGTCGGTGTGCTCGCGAAGGGGCAGGGCGATGTTCTCGCCCAGGCGCAGGGAGCCCAGCAGCGCCCCGTCCTGAAAGAGCACGCCCATGCGCCGGCGCATGGCCAGACGCTCGGCCTCGTCCATGGCCGCCATGTCCCGGCCGCCCAGGGCGATGCTGCCGGACATGATGGGCACGAGTCCGATGATGTTGCGCAAAAGCGTGGACTTGCCGCAGCCCGATCCGCCGAGGATGACGCTGATGCCGCCGCTTGGCAGCTTCGTGGTCACGCCCGAAAGCACCACGCGCTCGCCGTAGCCCACGGTGACGCCCTCAAGCGTGATCTCTGGCGATCCCTGGCGGCCGGTCACGGCAATCCTCCCGTTTCACCGGAAGATATAATTGAGGGCGGTAAAAAACAAATCCAAAAGGATCATGAGGAAGATGGACTGGACCACGGCCCGGGTGGTGCGCCGGCCCACGTCGGCCGCGCCCTCGCGGGCGAGCAGGCCCTGCCAGCAGGAGACGATGGTGATGGTGATGCCGAAGCCGGCGCTTTTGACCAGCCCCGAGAGCAGGTCGCGCATGGTCAGGAAATGGGCCGTCTGGAGGAAGTAGGCCTTGCCGGAAAGGCCCAGGGCCAGGGTGGAGAACACGCCGCCGGCCGTGATGCCCACGGCGTCGCCCCAAAGCGCGAGCAGGGGGGCCATGACGCACATGGCCGCGAACTTGGGCCAGACCATGAAGCGGATGGGGTCGATGCCCATGACCTCCAGGGCGTCGATCTCCTCGGAAATGCGCATGGTGGCGATTTCGGCGGTAAAGGCCGCGCCGGCCCGGCCGGCCAGGATCAGGCACACGAGCAGCGGCCCGAGCTCCGTGACGATGGAAAACCCGACCAGGTTGGCCACATAGCTCAGCGCCCCGACCTTTTCGAGCTGGGTGGCGGACTGCAGGGCCAGGATGATGCCGACGCAGGCGGAGATGACGCTTATTATGGGCAGCGAATCCGCGCCGATCCAGGCCATGTGCGACCACAGGCGCGAGCGCTGGTAGGCCTTGGTCCGCCGCCAGGGCAAAAAGGCGTCGCGGATGCAGCCCCAAAGGCGCATCACCAGCCACACCAGCATCCCCGCCTCGTTGCCGCCCGCCGCCATGGGCTACCCCTGTTCGGGCAATCCGAAAAGTTCCCCGATCTGGGTGAGCTGCATGAGCTTTCGCACTTGCGGGGCGATGGCGCGGATGCGCACGGCGCGGCCCTTTTCCTGCAGCTGCTTGCGCAACTCGAGCAGCAGGGCCAGGCCGGAGCTGTCGATGTACGTCAGATCCCCCATGTCCAGAACGAGCTCGCCCCGGCCGGGTTCGGCCAAATCCATGAGCCGTTCGCGCACGGCCGGGGCCACGGAAAAGTCGATCTCGCCCGAAAGGACCAGCACGCCGGGTCCGTCCCCTTTCACCAGCCGCCATCCGGCGGCGCCGCTTTCTTGCTTGTCTTGCAAAACCCACCCGGCCTTTTTGCGCCTGTCTTCCAACCGGACGGCCCTGGCCCATCGCAGGAACAGGACCGCCTCGCCCCGTATCGCCCGGGCCAACCGCCTGGTCATTCGTTCGCCACCCCCGCCGCGACCAGTCCGGCCAGGCCGAAATGGTCGAGCAGACCTTCGAGTTCGCGACGCGAGCTGAAATGGAACGTGATCTTGCCGTGGTCCGGCGTGCCCGCGGCCTTGGCCATGACCCCGGCGCTCTGGGTGAGGGGACCTTCCAGTTCCTCCAGCAGCCTGTCCTTGACGGTGCGGCCTTTCTCGCCGCGCGACCGGGCGGGCTTGGCCGCGCCGGCCAGGGGCGGCAGACTCCCGTTGTCCTTGGCGTAGCCGGCAGCCTCCTCGGCCTGGCGCACGCTCAGGCCCGATTCCCGCACCCGCTGCCACAGGGCCTCGCGCAGGGTCGCGTCGGCCAGGGAAAGCAGGGCCCGGGCATGGCCGGCGGTCAGGGCTCCGGCGGCCAGATCGGCCCGCATCACCTCGGGCAGCTGGAGCAGGCGCAGGGCGTTGGCCACGGCCGGCCGGCTCTTGCCGACCTTTTTGGCCAGAGTGTCCTGGCTCAGGCCGAAGCGCTCGACAAGCAGCTGATACCCGGACGCCTCCTCCATGGGATTGAGGTCCTCGCGCTGGAGGTTTTCCACCAGGGCCAGGGCGAATCCCTGCTCGTCGTCCACGTCCCGGACGATGACCGCGATCTCGGTCAACCCGGCCTGCCGGGCGGCCCGCCAGCGCCGCTCGCCGGCGATGATCTCGTGGCTGACCTTGCCCGCGCCGTGCACGGGCCGCACCAGCACGGGCTGGAGCAGTCCCTGCTCGCGGATGGACTGGGCCAGCTCCTCCAGCGCTTCGGGGGCGAATTCCCGCCGCGGCTGCTGGGGGTTGGCCCGGATGGCGTCGAGGGGAAGCGTCTGCGCCTCGCCCCCGGTTTCCTCTCCCTTGTATCCGCCGAGCAGTGCCTCGAGGCCCCTGCCCAACCCTTTCTGGGCCTGCGCCATGCGCCTGTTCCCCTGTTCCTTTGTCTGCGTTGATTTCATCCCGGCCGCACCGTCCGGGCCGGCGCGCTTCCCGCCCCGGCCACGGCCTTGACGCGGCCGTTTCATGCGCTACCATGCAGAGCGTCAAATCCGCTGCGAAAGGAGACTTCCGTGCCCTCGATTTCCCCGCATCTGCTCGAACTTTTCGACGCCGCCGGCGCGCCGCGCGGCCTGCTCGTCAGCCCCGAACTCTGGGCCAAGGTCCGGGACAAGATTCTGCCGACCCTGGAAAAGGCCCTGTACGAACTCGATCCGTCCTGCCGGCCCGTTCCCGAGGAAAAGCCCGAGCCCCTGGCCGAATGGGAAACCCTGCTGGCGTATTGGGACTTCACCTATCCGCCGGCCTACGACGTGGCCTGCGCCCATTGCGGCGCGTCCACGCCGGATTGGCGCGCCGACGAGCCCCGGAAGTTCCGCCTGCGCAACGCCAACCTCGGTGGACTCGTAACCTTCCAATGCCAGGCCTGCAAGTCTTTGATCCTCAAAAAGCATTTCAAGAAGCATCTCACCGTGGAATGCCAGCCCTACGTCGAACGCTGCTGACCTCACCGCCCGCCGGAAATAAAAAAGGCCGCCCGCGAGGACGGCCTTTTTTTGCGTCTGGAAAATATCGCCTACGCGCCTACGGGCTGACGGCGGACCACTTCCTGGGCCAGGGAGAGGTAGGCTTCCGCGCCCCGGGACTTGATGTCGTGGGTGAGCACGGGCTTGCCGTAGCTCGGCGCTTCGGACAGGCGGATGTTGCGCGGGATGAGCGTCTGGAAATAGAGCTTGGGGAAGCACTTCCAAACCTCGCGCTTGACGTGGCGATTGAGCTTGTTGCGGCCGTCGTACATGGTGAGCACCACGCCGAGCAGGGACAGGCGGTTGTTGAGGCGACGACGCACCTGGTCGTAGGTGCGCAGGAGCTGGGCCACGCCCTCCAGGGCGTAGTATTCGCACTGCAGCGGCACCAGCATCTCCGTGGCCGCGCACAGGGCGTTTAAGGTCACGATCCCCAGCGACGGCGGGCAGTCCAGGAGCACGTAATCGTAGTCCTCGGCCAGTCCCTCGACCACGGCGCGCAGATAGTATTCCCGGCGGGGCTTGTCCACCAGTTCGATGTCCGCGGCCACGAGATCCGGCCCGGACGGCAGCACCTTGAGGTAGGGGAGTTCCGTGCCCACCACGGCCTCGGCGGCTCGGGCCGGCTCGTAGAGCACGGAATAGAGGTTCTCTTTGATCTTGTCCGAGTAGATGGACAGACCGCTGCCGGCGTTGGCCTGCGGGTCGCAGTCAATCAGCAGGGTTTTTTTTTCCATGACCGCCAGGGAAGCGGCCAGATTCACGGCCGTGGTGGTTTTGCCCACCCCGCCTTTCTGGTTGGCGATGACAATCACGCGCGCCATGCCTGTCTCCTTGGCCGTTTCCGGCCCGTGCCCATCGCTTCGGTCGCCGCGACCTGTTTCACGTGAAACAGGTCGGCCTAGTCGCGGAAGGTGCGATGGCAGAAGGCCTGGGCGTCGTCAAGGGATTCGACGAGCATGATGCAGTCTTGAACTTCACGTTTCTTGACTGCGTTGAGGAGCTGGCCGGCGAGATGGGAAAAGTCTTCGGCTTCGTCCATCCAATCTTCGTCGGCGAGTTGGTGCATCTTGCGAGCCAGGCGGACAAGACGGTTGACCGTCTCCTCGTCCGGCAGGTTCGCTTCCGCGACCTGGCTCTGGATTTGCGTGAAGACCTTTTCGAGATCACGTTTCGTGGTCTGGAATTCCATCTCCCGAGTCCGTCCTTGAGGCGGTTTTCTAGTTTGTGGGAAAGTGGTTAGAGGACTGCCCGCATCATGTCAACATCAAGAGAGATAATATTCCCTGTACCATTCGATGAAACGGGCGATGCCGGTTTCAAGAGGGGTGCCGGGCTGGAAGCCCACATCGCGGACTAGGTCGTCCACATTGGCCCGGGTCGCCGGTACGTCGCCGGGTTGCAAGGGCATCATGTGCTTGACGGCCTTCTTGCCCAGGGCCTCCTCGATGCATTCGATGAAACGCATGAGGGAAACACTGTTGTTGTTGCCGATGTTGTAGAGTCTGTAAGGCGCGACACTGGTGCTGGGATCAGGCTGGGCCGGATTCCAATCGGGATTGGGAGCAGCGGTATTGAGGGTGACGCGAACAACACCCTCGACTATATCGTCGATATAGGTGAAGTCGCGTTCCATGCGCCCTTCGTTGAAGACCTGGATAGGCTGGTCTTCAAGGATGGCTTTGGTGAACAAAAAAAGCGCCATGTCCGGCCGTCCCCAGGGTCCGTACACGGTGAAGAAACGCAATCCCGTACAAGGAAGTCCGAAAAGATAGCTGTAGGAATGGGCCATCAGTTCGTTGGACTTCTTGGATGCGGCGTAGAGGCTGATGGGATGGTCCACGTTGTCGTGCACGGAAAAGGGCATGCTGGTGTTGAGTCCGTATACGGAACTGGAAGAGGCGAAAACGAAATGCTCCACGTCGTGGTGTCGGCAGTTTTCAAGGATATGGTAATATCCCAGGACATTGGCGTTGATGTAGTCGTCCGGGTGGGTCAGGCTGTGACGCACCCCGGCTTGGGCGGCCAGGTTGACGACATGGGTGAAGCCGCCGGCGTCGAACACGGCGTTTATGGCGGCGCGGTCGCCCATCTCGGCCTTCACGAAGGTGAAAGACGGGTTCTGGCCGAGAATCCTCAGGCGGTCCTGCTTGAGTGCGACGGAATAATACGGGCTCAGGTTGTCGAGGCCGGTGACGGTAAAGCCCATGGACAGGAAGCGGCGACACAGATGGAAGCCGATAAATCCGGCCGCGCCGGTGACAAGGATGTTCATGGTTCCTTTGATTGGCGGCTGCGAACTCGCGCTATGCGAAGCGTTCATTGCCCGGGCGGCGGGATCACGCGTCGCCGTCTTGAGTCGTGTCCTGCACGCTGGTTGTGGTTTCCGTGGCGGAGGTCGGCGTCAGGGAAGCGGCGCTTGGGACTGGCTCGTTCCCGTTGGTTCCGCCGTGGGCTGGAACATGAAAAAAAGCCCGGATAAAATCAAGTGGAATGGGCAAAATTGTGGCGGCATGGCTCTCGGCGGCCATTTCCCGCATGGTCTGGAGGTAGCGCAGCTGCAAGGCCTCGGGCCGCACGGCGATGATCTCGGCGGCCTGGGCCAGGCGGGAGGAGGCCTGGAACTCGCCCTCGGCGTTGATGATCTTGGCCCGGCGTTCGCGTTCGGCCTCGGCCTGCTTGGCCATGGCCCGCTGCATCTCCTGGGGCAGGTCGATGTACTTGAGCTCGACGTTGGCCACCTTGATGCCCCACGGGCCGGCGTGCTGGTCCAGGATGCCCTGGACCTGTTCGTTGACCTTGTCCCGGTGGGCCAGAATCTCGTCGAGCTCCACGCCGCCGCAGACGCTGCGCAGGGTCGTCTGGGAAATCTGCGAGGTGGCGTACATGTAGTCCTCAACCTCGAGGATGGCCTTGATGGGGTCCACGACCCGGAAATAGACCACGGCGTTGACCTTGATGCTCACGTTGTCGCGGGTGATGACGTCCTGGTTGGGCACGTCCATGGCGAAGGTGCGAAGCGACACCTTGATCATGCGGTCGATGACCGGGAAAAGAAGAATGAGTCCAGGCCCCTTGGCCCCGATGACCCGGCCGAGGCGGAAGATGACGCCGCGTTCGTACTCGTTGAGCACGCGAAGCGAAGCCATGAGCAGAAAGACGACGATGGCCGCGAACGGCAGCAGGGCGAGCATGATGCGAGCCTCCTCCGGCTCAGGCCGGATTTCGGGGTTCCTTCCGGGCGGAGACGACCAGAAGCATGTCCTTGACCGCGACGACCACCACCGCGTCGCCGGGATTCAACGGCGGGGCCGCGGCTTCGTCCTTGTCCAGGGCGGCGTTCCAGATTTCGCCATGCACGAACACCTTGCCGCCCGTGCCCGTCCACTGGCGGACCCGGGCCACATCGCCCACCAGAGCCTGGACGCCCACCCTGGCCTTTTGGCGTTGGGCCTTGGCCAGGAGCCAGACCGCGGCGGAAAGCAGGGCGCACACGCCAAGCACCGTGGGCGCGATGAGACGCAGAGGCAGGACGCTCGCGCCGTCTTCACGAAAAAGGAGCAAGGAACCGAAAAAAAGCGCCGCCAGTCCGGAAAGGCTCAGCAGGCCGTAGCTCGTGACGTGGATTTCCAACAGAAAGAGCCCACCGCCGAAAAGGAGCAGCAGCAGGCCGGCGGCATTGGTCGGCAGCACGGAGAGGGCGTAGAGGGCCAGCAGCAGGCACAGGCCGCCGACCACGCCGGGCAGGATGACGCCCGGCGTGGAAAGCTCGAAAAAGACGCCGGCTACGCCGATGAGGAGCAGGATATAGGCGATTTGCGGGTCCAGCAGCCAGGCCAGGAACACGTGCTGCCAGGAGGGTTCGTGCTCGACGATGCGCAGGCCGGCGGCGGCGAAGCGCACGGGGCCATCGGGAGACGGCAGGCCGCGCTTGCCTATCTGCTCCAGCAGGTCGGCCCGGTCCGTGGCCAGGTAGTCGACCACGCGCTCCCGGACGGCCTGGGCGGCGGTGATGTTCTCCGCCCGCGTCACGGCCCGCTGGTACCAGGCCGCGTTGCGTCCCGTGGCCTCGGCCAGGGAGCGCACAAGGCTCGACAGGTCGTTTTTGACCTTGGCGTCCATGGTCTTGCCGATGTCCTCGCCGCCCACGGCCACGGGCGAGGCCGAGCCGATCGTGGTCTGGGGGGCCATGGCGTTGACCTGGGCCGCGGCCATGAGGAACACGCCTGCCGAGGCGGCGCGCGCGCCGGCCGGCGAGACGTAAAGGACCACGGGGACAGGGGACTGACGGATGGCCTTGACCATGCGGCGCATGACCTCCACGCCGCCGCCCGGGGTGTCCAGGCGGACGAGGAGCATGAGCGCGCCCTCCTGGCCGGCCCGCTTCAGGGCGGCGTCCAGGAGGTCGGCCACGACCGGGGAGACGGCGCCTTCGAGATCGAGGGAGACGACGGTCAGGGGGCGATTGCCAGTCGCCGCGGCCTGTTCTTCGGAGAAGGCCGGAAAAGCGAAAAAAACGGCCAGCAGAAGGCTACAAGGCAGCAAGACTCGCCACGACAGCATCCCAAGCCTCCTTGTCGCTTTGGAGCAGGGCATCCGGATCGGGCAAGGACACTATCCTCGTTTCCGTCGGGAGGCTGTCCAAGTCAAGGGGCAACGTCGAGACGTCGGCGTGAAACACGGCCACGGCGCGGGGCCGCAAGCGGCGCAGACCAGCCTGGAATATGGCCATGTCGGCATCGGGCCCGGGACTGGCGGGCAAGCGCAGGGGCCAGAAAGCGACCAGGTTCTTGCCGGCCAGACCGCAATCCTGGAGCAGCCTGCGCCACATGGGGCCGCGCCGGGGATCGGGACGGCCGGTCATGTCCTGGCCCAGGGCGGCGTAGGTGATGACGAGCAGGGGACGGGCAGGGGCCTTGGCGAAGATCGCCGGCCAGGGAGCGGGCCAGGTCGCGGGATCGTCCGACGTATCGATGACCTTCGATGATGGGGGAGTGGCCTCGACCACCGGCGCTTCCCGGACAACGGCCCGCTCTTGCGCGACAGGGGCCTCGGGGGACGCTTCAGGGGAGCGGGCCTCGGGATCGAGGTAGAAATAGCGCACGCCGGCCAGATGCCAGATGCGCAGGCGCTCGGGGACGTCTAGGACGGAATCGTGAAGTCCCATATCTTCCAGGCCATTTCCGGTTTGGGCAGGTTCTCCCAGGCTTCCTCGCGGCCGTCGGCGGCCAGGGCCAGGGCGGTGTTGCGGCTGGCGGCGAATCCGGCGTCGGCGTGGCCGATGGGGTTGGCGATGATGACGTCGCAATTCTTGCGCCTGAGCTTGCCCAAGGCGTTTTCCCGCAGATTCTCGGATTCGGCGCAAAAGCCCACCAGGGTCTGGCCGGGCTTCTTGGCCTTTCCCAGGGCGGCCAGGATGTCGCGCGTGGGCGAAAAAACCAGGGGCGGGCCGCCGGTCGCGGCGTCTTTCTTGAATTTGCCGCCGCCGGGGAAAGGCTCGGGCGAAAAGTCCGCCACGGCGGCGGTCAGGACGCCAATGTCGCAAGTGGGCCAGACCTCGTGGCAAGCCTCGTACATCTGGGCGGCCGAAGTCACGCCGATGGTACGCACAGAGTCAGGGAACCACCAGGAAACCGGGCCGTGGACCACCGTGACGTCCGCGCCGCGAAGCCAGGCGGCCATGGCCACGCACGCGCCCATGAGCCCGGTGGAGGGGTTGGACCAGAACCGGGCGGCGTCGAAATATTCCCGGGTGGGACCGAGGTTGACCAGGACCTTCCGGCCGGCCAGATCCTGCGGGGTCAGCGCCTTGAGGATGGCCGCGAGGATGGCGGTTTCCCCGGCCAGGCGGCCCTGGCCGGATTCGCCGCAAGCCATGTCGCCGCACTCGGGCGCGACGGGCACGACGCCGCGCGCCAGGAGCGTCCGCCAATTGGCTTTGGTGGCCGGCGCGGCCCACAACCTGGGGTTCATGGCCGGCGCGACGACGATGGGCCCCTCGAAGGCCAGAAGCTGGCAGCACAGCAGATTGTCGGCCAGGCCGTGGGCCATGCGGGCGATGGTGTTGGCCGTGGCCGGGACCACGGCAAAGGCATGGGCCGCCTGGGCCGGTCCCAGATGGGCGAAGGAGGCGACACGTGTGTCGAACATGTCGGTCAGCACGGGGTCCGCGCCCAGGGATTCGAAGGAAAGGGGGGTGACGAAACGGCAGGCGGCCTCGGTCAGGGTGACGCCCACGGATACGCCGGTTTCCAGAAGGCGGCGCATGAGGGAAACGGCCTTGAAGGCGGCGATGGAACCGGTGACGCCGAGCTGCACCCGACGGCCCTGGTAGCCGGTGAAGCGGCAGTGGGAATCATTCATGAGGGAACCCCGGAAGCGGTGGTTGAATCAGCCGGCCAGGCCCTTGCTGCGGTAGAGTTCGATGTGCCACTGGTAGATGCGCTGGGCCAGGTCGTCGATGACGTTGTCCATGATCTTGGACCACTCGACCTTGCCGGTCTCCAGTTGGCGTACGCCGTTGGCGATGAATTCCAGGCCCATGACGACGTCGCCGCTGATGGGATCGCGTTGGACGTTGTTGATCTTGCTGACGAGCCAGTATTCCTGGCGCAACTTGGGCACATCCGCGGCAAAAGTGGAAAAAAAGATGTAGCGGTCGCCTTTTTGCGGTTCGAGGTGCTGTTCCTTGAGCAAAGGCCGTTTGAGGGAAAGCCGCAACCCGCCGGCGGAAAGGTTGTCGATGACGGCATGGTTGTTTTTGAAATGCCCGAACGCGATGGTGGGCTTGGAAATATCGAAGCCGCCGCTGGAATCGTACTTCCAGATGGCGATATGGGAAAATTGTTCCAACTGTGGTTTCATGCGCAGGCTTTTTCGACGTTGCGCACCTTGCAGCCTGGTTGGAAAGGAAACGGCGATTTGCGGCAGTTTTTCTGGTTCTTGTCGTACTTTCAGAATAGTGGTCTGAAAATTATAAAAAATTTCACGATGTCTGTCTTCACGTTCAACAACACGGAAGAAACATATAATACTTTGATTTATGAAATGTTCTTTGACATGGGAAAGCCCACTGAGTTCCAGAACGAGATTATTTGAATTGAGAGCGACTATTGTTCCACTAATGCCCTTTAAACTGGAGAATCGTTCATCGAATTGGATATGAATTTTTGATCGTTGCATCAAAGCAAGATCAAGAATAGCGGCAAACTTTTGTTTTTGCTGCTCTTCTTCCTTGGAGGAAGTCAGTTTCCGGAACATGTCGAGGACCATGGTACGTCAACTATCTGTGAAAAAGTCGCACAGACGCGTTAGGGGTCGCGAACTCGAAAAAAACAATCCGGAAAAAGGTTCAATGATACGGGCCAAGAACTCGGAAAGGTTATGCTGGAAAATCGCGACTTCCGCCAGGGGGATTCGGAAAATAATCAGCTAAAATAAATAAATTCTACATGTTAAGAAAATGAGAGAAAAGAGATGGGCGCGAAGGCCAACGGGTCGAAGGTGAAGAAGAAGCAAGCGGATCAGACAGTTCCATTATTTATAAATTCCAACTGACTCATTTTTTTTGATTTTCTTTTCAATAACCAAGGTGTTCGGGTAAATGCCCAGCAACGAAGCGTAGATACGATCGGCTTCGTCGGTCTGGCGTTTGCCTTCGAGGATGGAAGCCAGGAAAAAACCGGCCCTGGCCCGGAGTTTTTGGGGAATGACTTGGTTTTCATAGAGCGAACGCAAGAGCGGCTCGGCCGCATCCGGCGCGTCGCGCTGCAAATGCAGCAAGGCCAATCGCAAATGGAGGCGCGCCTGTTCGGCGGGGTCGGTTTGCGAGGAAACGGCTTTTCCCAGCAAGGCGACGGCTCCGGAAAGATCGTTGGCGTCGATCCTGGCCTGGATCAAGGCGTCCATGGCCTCGGCACGGGAGGTGGAGGGCAGGTCGTCCATCCCGAGCAATTTTTCGAGGAGCCTGGTGGCATGTTCGTAGTCGCGAAGGGCGAGGCGGATGCGGGCGGCGCGCAGGAGCATGTCCGGTCCGGCCTGGGGATCGGAGCCGAATTCGGGGGCGGCCGTTTCCAGGATGGTCGCGGCCTTGGCCGGGGCGCTCCTGGCGAACTGGTTGACGTCGGCCAGGCGACGCCAAGCCTCGAGACGTCCTTTTCCGGCCGGATAGGCTTGCAGATAGTTCTGGTAGGCTGTTTCCGAGGCGAGATAGTCGCCGTCGATGAAGGCGGTCCTAGCTGTCGTAAGCGCGGCGTTTTCCGCGTCCTGCGAGGTGTCGCGGCAGCCGGCCTGGCAACAGAGACAAACCGCCAGGCCGGCCCAAGCCGCGAGGTTTACGAAGCGTCGGAAGGCGGACACTGGGTGGGATCGTTGGGATCGACCAGGTCGAAGCCGGTGACCGTGACGTCGTCCTCCATGCGCACGAGCATGACGCCCTGGGTGGCCCGGCCCACGGAGCTGATGCCGGAAACCGACAGCCGGATGATCTTGTTGGCCGAGGTCAGAAGCAGCAGTTCGTCGTCGGGGTTGACCATGACCGCGCCGATGACCTGGCCGGTCTTGGGCGTCACGCGCATGTTGATGACGCCGAGGCCGCCGCGGTTGCGCACCGGATAGTGCTCGATGCTGGTGCGCTTGCCGTAGCCGTTGGCCGAGATGGTCAGCACCTCGTCGCGGCCGTTGCCGGTCATGATGACGCCGGCGGCCACGCGGTCGGCCCCTTTAAGCGCGATGCCCTTGACGCCTGCGGCGGCGCGGCCCGTGGGCCGGATGCCGGAGATGTGGAAGCGGTTGGACAGGCCTTGCTGGGTGGCCAGCAGGACCTCGGCCGCATCGTCGATCTCCTTGACCGTGAGCAGTTCGTCGCCTTCCTTGAGGGTGACGGCGATGATGCCCGTGCTGCGGCAGTTCTTGTACAGGTCGGTGCAGGAGCGCTTGACCATGCCGCGCTTGGTCACGAACAGGAAATAGCGCTCGAAGGAGAATTCGCGGATGGCCAAGGCCGTGGCCACGAACTCCTCCTTGTCCATGGGGAGCAGGTTGGCGATGTGCGCGCCCTTGGCCGTGCGCTGTCCCTCGGGAATCTGGTGCACGGGCAGCATGAACATGCGGCCGAGGTTGGTAAACAGCAGCAGTTGCTGGTGGTTGGTGGTGGCGCAAAAGGATTGGACGAAGTCGTCGGCCGAGGTGGACACGCCGGCCACGCCCTTGCCGCCGCGCTTTTGCTGCTGGTAGTTGTCGATCCTGGTGCGCTTGATGTAGCCGCGCCGGGAAAGGGTGATGACCACGTCCTCGTCGGGGATGAGGTCGAGGATGTTGATGCCTTCCAGATCTTCCAGGATCTCGGTCTTGCGCGGCGTGGCGTAGCGCTCCTTGATCTCTTTTATCTCGTCGCGGATGACGCCGCGAAGGACTTCCTCGTTTTCGAGGATGGAGCGCAGGTATTCGATGAGCTTGATGAGTTCGTTGTACTCGTCGATGAGCTTCTGGCGTTCCAGGTTGGTCAGGCGCTGCAAGCGCATGTCGAGGATGGCCTGGGCTTGCCGCTCGGACAGGGAGAAGCGCTCCATGAGCCGTTCCCGTGCTTCCACCACGGTCTTGGAGGAACGGATGATGGAGACGACCTCGTCGATGTTGTCGAGCGCGATGCGCAGGCCTTCGAGGATGTGGGCGCGCTCCTCGGACTTGCGCAGATCGAAGGCCGTGCGGCGCAGGATCACTTCCCGGCGGTGGGACAGGAAGTGCTCCAGGACCTGCTGGATGTTGAGGGTGGCCGGCCGGTTGTCGGCCACCACCATCATGTTGATGCCGAACGAGGTCTCGAGCGGCGTGTACTTGTACAGGGCGTTTATGACGATGTCCGGGATGACGCCCTTTTTGAGGTCCAGGACGATGCGGATGCCCTTGCGGTCGGACTCGTCGCGCAGGTCGGACACGCCTTCTATGCGGCCGTCGTTTATCAGCGCCGCGATCTTTTCCACCAGCGAGGACTTGTTGAGCGCGTAGGGAATCTGGCGGATGACCACCGCCTGCAGATCCTTCTTGCGGTCCTCGATCTCGGCCTTGCCCCGGATTTTTATGGTGCCGCGACCGGTGGTGTAGGCCTCGATCAGGCCCTTGCCGCCGTAGATGGCCGCGCCGGTGGGGAAATCCGGGCCCTTGACGAGGCCGATGATCTCCTTGACGTCGCAGTGGGGGTTGTCGAGCTGGTGCAGCAGGCCGTCGCACAGTTCGCCCAGGTTGTGGGGCGGAATGTTGGTGGCCATGCCCACGGCGATGCCCGAGGAGCCGTTTAGAAGGAGGTTCGGCACCTTGGTCGGCAGAACCTCGGGTTCATTGAGGGAGTTGTCGTAGTTTGGCCGGAAGTCGACGGTCTCCTTTTCGATGTCGGCCAGGAATTCGCCGGCCAGGCGGGACATGCGCACTTCGGTGTACCGCATGGCCGCCGCGGCGTCGCCGTCGATGGAGCCGAAGTTGCCCTGGCCGTCCACGATGGGGTCGCGCATGGAGAAATCCTGGGCCATGCGCACCAAGGCGTCGTACACGGACTGGTCGCCGTGGGGGTGGT
>JAEWCY010000179.1 GCA_023390395.1 Pseudomonadota bacterium
GCCGGCCAGGGCGTCGCGGGCCAGGATGGCCTCCTCCTTGGCCCTGCCGCCGCGCAGGCGGTCGGAAAAGTAAAGAAACGCGAAGCTCGCCTCCCTGGGCGCGGCGAAGCGGCCGGCGTTTTCCGCGTACCACCGCCGCAGCCCGGCCTCGTCGGGATCGGCCGCGCCGTCCCGGGTGGCCCAGTCGTGGCGCATGCGCTCGACCAGCCGGCGGCGCACCAGGATGTCCTGACGGTCCAGGCCGGCGGCCAGGGCCTCGCGAAAGGCCACCTCTTCGTCCACCTGGTCGGCGACCAGGCGGCGCAGTTCGGCCGGGCTGGGGGCGCGGTTCCACTGGGCCCGCCACAACCCGGCGAGCTGGCGCAGGTCGTCGTCCGTCACCACGATGCTCCGGGCGGCGTCCCCGGCCGGCTGGGGCCGTTCTCGCAAATCGGCCAGGGCGAAAAGCGCCGCGCCGAGCACGAGGAAATGGACCAGGGGCTCGCGCAGCAGGCGCCGGAACAGGGACGGGGATTTCCCGGGTGCGGGGGCGCAAGGGGATCGCATGCCGTCCTTTCGCCCGGCCGGGGCTTCTTGGCAAGGACGGGACGCGCGCGGCCCTACTCGCGCACGGTGGCGTCCTCGCCGGCCAGGAAGGGCGTGACCCGGCACTGGAAGGAGAAGAAATAGGGGAAGTTCTCCTTGATGTGGTCGAGGTAGTGCAGCCACTGGAGCAGGATGAGCGCGTAGATGCGCCGCAGGTCCGTGCGCAGGTGCTCGACGTCCGGGCGCGGCAGATGGGCGAGGTCGCGGCGGGTGTACAATCGAAGCGGCGCGGGCCGCAGCCTCGCCGCCGCCGAGCGGAGGATATTCCCCGCGCGCCGGCGGCGACGCCGCGCCGTGCCTATTCCAGGGGCCGCACGCCCCAGATGTCGCGCACGTATTCCATGACGGCCCGGTCGCTGGAGAATTTCCCCATGCCGGCCGTGTTCATGATGGAACGGCGGGTGAAGGCCGGGGCGTGGGCGTAAAGGCGCGCCGCCTCGGCCTGGGCGTCCACGTAGGAAGCGTAGTCGGCCAGGACCATGAACCAGTCGCCATGGTCGAGCATGCCTTCGGTCAGGGGGCGGAAGAGTTCGGGCCGGCCGGGCGAGAAGAAGCCCGAGTGGATCATGTCCACGGCGCGCTTGAGCTCGTGGTCGAACTCGTAACGCAGGCGCGGGTTGTAGCCGCCGGCCCGGTTGGCGGCCACCTCGGCGGCGGACAGGCCGAAGGCGAGGAAGTTCTCCTCGCCCACCTCCTCACGGATCTCGATGTTGGCCCCGTCCATGGTGCCGATGGTCAGCGCGCCGTTAAGAGCGAACTTCATGTTGCCCGTGCCCGAGGCCTCCATGCCGGCGGTGGAAATCTGCTCGGACAGGTCGGCGGCCCGGATGAGGCGTTCGGACAGCGCCACGTTGAAATTGGGCAAAAAGACCACGGCCAGGTGTTCGCGCACGTCCCGGTCGGCGTTTATCACCTCGGCCACGGAAGTGACGAGCTTGATGATGCGCTTGGCCATGTGGTAGCCGGGCGCGCTTTTGCCGCCGAAAAGGATCACCCTGGGGGTCTCGGGCAGGATGCCGTGGACCTTGATGCGGTTGTAGAGGGTCACGGCGTGCAGCACGTTGAGCGCCTGGCGCTTGTATTCGTGGATGCGCTTGACCTGGACGTCGAAAAGCGCGTCGGGCGAGACGCCGAGCTCGCGCAGTTCCGGCATGGCCTCGATGAGGCGCTCCTTGTTGGTCCGGCGCGCGGCCCGCCATTTCTCCTGGAAGGCGGCGTCGTCGGCCAGGGCGCGCAGCCCGGCCAGCCTGTCCAGGTCCGTGACCCAGCCCGGGCCCACGGCCTCGGTGACGAGCCCGGCCAGGCGGGGGTTGGCCTGGAGCAGGAAGCGCCGGGGCGAGACGCCGTTGGTCACGTTGACGAACTTCTCCGGCCACAGCTCGTGGAAATCCTTGAACACGTGCTCCTTGAGGATCTGCGTGTGCAGGGCGGCCACGCCGTTGACCTTGCGGCTGCCGACGATGGCCAGGTGGGCCATGCGCACGTGGCGGTTCCAGCCCTCGCCGATCAGCGACAGGCGTTCGCGCTTGCGGCAATCGCCGGGATAGCGGTCCGCCACCTCCTCCAGGAAGCGGCGGTTGATCTCGTAGATGATCTCCATGTGCCGGGGCAAAACGCGCCCGAGCAGTTCCACCGGCCAGCACTCCAGGGCCTCGGGCAGGACGGTGTGGTTGGTGTAGGCGAACACGCCCGTGCACGCCGTCCAGGCCGCTTCCCAGTCCATGAGCCGCTCGTCCACGAGCAGGCGCATGAGTTCGGCCACGGCGATGGCCGGGTGGGTCTCGTTGAGGTGGATGACCACCTCGTCCGGCAGGGCCTCCAGGGAGCCGCCGTCGTTGTCGTGACGGCGCATGATGTCCTGGAGCGTGGCCGAGACCAGGAAATACTGCTGCTTGAGGCGCAGCTCCTTGCCCTCGGGCGTGTCGTCCTCGGGGTAAAGGACCATGGAGATGTTTTCGCTGAGGGTCTTCTCCCGCAGCGCGCCCACGTAGTCGCTGGCGTTGAAGCGCTTGAGGTCGAACCCCGTGGTGGCCTTGGCCGCCCACATGCGCATGCTCGTGGTGTAGTGGTTGCCGAAGCCCGGGATGAGAAAGTCGCAGGCCATGGCCCGAACCTTCCTGGTGTCCACCCAGGCGTGGCGCAGCCGCCCGGTCTCGTCCACGAAGCGCTCGACCCGGCCGCCGAAGCGCACCAGGTAGAAGAAGTGCGGCCGGTCGAACTGCCACACCGAGCCGAAGCGCATCCAGTTGTCGGCGCGCTCGGCCTGGAAGCCGTCCTCCAGGGACTGCTCGAACAGGCCGTAGTCGTAGCGGATGCCGTAGCCGTGGCCGGGGATGCGCAGCGCGGCCATGGAATCCATGTAACAGGAGGCCAGCCGCCCCAGGCCCCCGTTGCCGAGCCCCGGCTCGGCCTCCTTGGCCTCCAGCGCGCCCAGGGTATGGCCGAATTCGCGCAGCACAGTCTCCACGTCCTCGGACAGGCCGCTGGCCAGGATGTTCTGCCTGAGGAACCGCCCGGGCAGGAACTCCAAGGACAGGTAGTACACCCGCTTGGCCTTCTCGGCCTTGTAGCGCCGCCTGGTGGCCACCCAGTTCTCGGCCAGCCGGTCGCGCACCGCGGCGGCCAGCCCCTTGTAGAGCCTGTCCTTGTTCACACGCTCGCTGTCCGAGCCGAAAGTGGTCACGATATGGCGCAGGATGCTCTCCCGCAGCGCAGCGGCGCGGGCCGTGCTGTGGGCGTCGGTATCGGGATGCCGGTCCTTCATGGCGAAACCTCCTCTCTAGCGCGGAAAGCGCCGGACGAGGCAGCCTAGGCGACCCGGGGCACCGCTTCGTGCCGGAACGGTTATGGTTGTGTTGTAACGGACGGACGCCACGGGCCGGCCATCTTCGATTTGACCGGCCCTGCCCCATGGGTCATAAGCGTCGCCAGGAACATCGGGCATGGCGTCGCAGCGGCGGCCCCTCGGCCGCCCGGCCATGCCCAGGTCATCGTCGGAGTTGCTTCATGCGAGCCTTCCTGTTTTTCGTCTTCACGCTCTCCCTGACCGTGGCCGCCCTGGCCACGGGCTGCGTCAACACCTCGAACAAGGGCGAGGACAAGCGCGCGGCCGAAAAAGCCCCGGCGCAGCCGACCGCCCCGGCCGGCGACGCCGAGGCCGAGGTCAAGCCCATTCCCGAACCCGCGCCGCCGGCCGCCGCGCCGCCGGCCGACCTGGCCCTGGACACGCCGCTCCCGGCCGCGCCGGCCCGCCCGGCCTCGCCCGAGGAGCAGACCAAGAAAACCCTGGAGCCCGTGCCGGTCCAGGCCGCCGCCCTGCCCCAGCCCAAAAGCGAACCGGCCGAGCCTGCGCCCGCGCCGGAAAACGCCTCCCCGGCCAAGCCCGAGAGCAAACAGGCCCGGCCAGCCGAAGAAAAGACCGAAGCAGCCCCCCAGGCGGAATCCCGCCAGGACGCCGCGAAAAAAGGGAAAAAGGAAGCCAAGGAAGCCGCTCCCCGGGAAAAGGCCGCCGCCGTGGCCGTGGTCGGCGACTCCCTGGCCGTGGGCGTGGGCATGACCATGTCCCAGCGCCTGGAAAAATCGGGCCTTGGCTGCCAGCCCCTGGGCAAGGTCTCCACCGGGCTCATCAACAAGAAGTTCTTCGACTGGGAAAGGAAGCTGACCGAGCTTCTGGCCAAGGAAAAGCTCTCGGCCGTGGTGGTGGTCATGGGCGGCAACGACGCCAACAACGCCATCGGCGGCAGGCAGCCCGGCACGCCCCAGTGGAGCGAGGCCTACCGCGAAAAGGCCGAGAGCTTTTTGCGCATCGCCGCCGGAGCCGGGGTGAAGGTCGTCTGGGTGGGGCTTCCGGCCATGCGGGAGCCGGCCTACAACGCGCGCGTGGTCGCGGTCAACGCCGCGGCCAAGGACGCCTGCGCCAAGGTCGGCGGCTGCGCCTACATGGAGGCCTCGGCCATCTTCACCGACGCCTCGGGCAACTACGTCCAGGCCAAGGACATCGGCGGCAGGAAGGTGCCGCTTCGGGCCAAGGACGGCGTGCACATGACCATGACCGGCTACGACCTGCTGTGCGGGCAGGTGCTGGACAAGCTCGGCTCGGCCGGCGCCCTGCCTTCCGGAAACTGACGTATCTTCGAGGAGGTTTCCCATGGCGACGCAAATCGGATTTCTGGGCCTTGGCATCATGGGCGCGGCCATGTCGCGCAACTGTCTGCGGGCCGGCCACGAGGTCATGGCCTGGAACCGCTCGCCCGGGCCGGCGCAGGCGCTGGCCGAGGCCGGGGCCAAAATCGCGGCCACACCGGCCGAGGCGGCCGCCTTCGGCGAGACGACCATCTGCATGCTGACCGGTCCCGAAGCCTGCCAGGCCGTGCTCTTCGGCCCGGACGGCGCGGCGAAGGGCCTGGGCCCGGGCAAGACCCTGGTCAACATGAGCACCATTTCCCCGGCCTATGCCCGGGAGGCGGCGGCCGGCGTTCGGGCCACGGGCGCGGACTACGTGGACGCCCCGGTCTCGGGCTCGAAGAAGCCGGCCGAGGAAGGCACGCTGGTCATCCTGGCCGGCGGCGACGAGGCGGCCATCGCCGCCGTGGAGCCGGTGCTGCTCGCCATGGGCAAGCAGGTGGCCCGGTGCGGCGGGGTAGGCATGGGCTCGACCATGAAGATCACGGTCAACGTGCTGCTCGGGGCCATGGTGGCCTCCCTGGCCGAGACCCTGCGCCTGGGCGAGGCCCTGGGGCTTTCGCGGGAGGCGCTCCTCGACGTGGTCCTGGCCGGCTCCATGTCCAACGCGCTTTTCCGCCTGAAGGACCCCATGTTCCGGTCCGACGCCTATCCGCCGCAGTTTCCGGCCAAGCACATGGCCAAGGACCTGCGCTTCGCCGTGGAGGCGGCGGCCGGGGCCGGCGCGGCCGTGCCGACGCTCGGCGTGCTGGAGCCGCTTTACCGCAAGCTGGTGGAGTCGGGGTTCGGCGAGGAGGACTTCGCCGCCGTCATCAAGGCCATGGCCTGAGCGGACCGCCCTTGACGCAAAGCCGGCCCATGGGCTAGGAGTCTCTCCATGAACACCCGTTTCGCCGCCACGCGCATCCTTTTCACCGGCTCGTATTATTATTACGGCCTTCGCGCTCGCGGCACGGCGGGTGGCGCGGCCGAGTAAGGGCCGCAACCACAACACCGCCGACAGGGGCCGCGGGCGAATGCCCGGCGGCCCTTTTTCATGCAAAGCCGACCGGGGACCCGGGCTCCTTCGCGAAACCCGCAAGGAGAACGACCATGACCATCGGCAAATCCATCCGCCTCGAACGCATCGTCAACCGCGACACCGGCCGCACCATCATCGTACCGCTCGACCACGGCGTCTCCGTTGGCCCCATCGCGGGCATTGAGGACATGCGCGAAACCGTCACGGGCATCGTATCCGGTGGGGCCAACGCCGTGCTCATGCACAAGGGCGTCGTGCGCTGCGGCCACCGGGCGCGCGGTCGCGACGTGGGGCTTATCATCCACCTTTCCGCCAGCACCAGCCTCTCGCCCTTCCCCAACGCCAAGACCCTCGTCTGCACGGTGGAGGAAGCCGTGCGCCTGGGGGCCGACGCCGTGTCCGTGCACGTCAACCTCGGCGACGAGACCGAGGCCAAGATGCTCGACGACCTGGGGCTCGTGACCGAGGCCGCGGTCTCCTGGGGCATGCCGGTCCTGGCCATGATGTACGCGCGCGGCCCCAAGGTCAAAAACGAGTTCGACGCCGATGTCGTGGCCCACTGCGCGCGCGTGGGCAACGAACTCGGCGCGGACATCGTCAAGGTGCCCTACACCGGCGACCCGGACAGCTTCGCCAAGGTCGTGGCCGGCTGCTGCGTGCCGGTGGTCATCGCCGGCGGGCCGAAGATCGATTCCCGGCGCGGGCTTTTGGAAATGATCAGCAACAGCGTCCTGGCCGGCGGCGCGGGCCTGTCCGTCGGGCGCAACATCTTCCAGGACCCCGAGCCCGCGAAACTCTTGCAGGCGGTCACGGCCATCGTCCACGAAAACGCCGGCGTCGATGCGGCCATGGAGCTGCTCTCGAAAAAGTAGCTGGGTCGCTTGCCCCCGGGCGCGCGGGACGGGCGCATCCGGCCGCG
>JAEWCY010000186.1 GCA_023390395.1 Pseudomonadota bacterium
CGCCGCGCCTGGGCTCCATCGTCGGCCGCGTGGACACCACCGCCCGCATCAAGGGCATGTTCGTCTACCCGCACCAGGTCGAACAGGTCATCACCCGCTTCGAGGAGATCAAGCGCTGGCAGATCGAAGTCACCAACCCGGGCGGCATCGACGAGATGAACCTCATCGTCGAAGCCTCCAACTTCAAGCGCGAGGAAGACCTGCTCCACAAGTTCCGCGAGAAGATCAAGCTGCGTCCGAGCCTCACCGTGGTCGCGCCCGGCACCCTGCCGCCGCAGATCCGGCCCATCGAGGACAAGCGCAAGTGGGACTAGGCGAGAGCTGATCCCGAAACGACCATGCACGCGCCGCACGCCACACGCGCCGCTTTAAGGCGCGGCCGGGGCCGGGGATTCTCCCGGGCCCTGGCCGCGTTCGTGTTGGCCGCCCTGCTCGGGGCGACCCTTGGCGGCTGCGCCGGCAAGGCGGCCCGGACCGGTGCGGACCAGCCGCCCACTACGACCGCCTCGCCCGAATCCCTGCTGACCGCCGCGGGCGCGCCGCTTTCCCCGGCCGCCTTCGCCGCCGATTTCGCCCGCGCCGACTACATCCTCGTCGGCGAAGAGCACCCCAACCCCTGCGACCACCTGGCGCAGGCCGCCGTGATCCGCCGCTTGGCCGCGATCGGCGCGCGCCCGGCCATCGGCCTGGAAATGGTCCCGGCCGACCGGCAGGACGTGCTGGACGCCTTCAACGCCGGCAAGCTGGCCCTGGCCGACCTGCCCCGCGCCCTCGACTGGGGGAGAACCTGGGGCTACCCCTTCGCGCTCTATGCGCCCATCTTCGAGGCGGCCCGGGAATACGGGCTGCCCGTCTTCGCCCTAAACGCCCCCGAGGGCCTGGCCCGAAAATCCGGCCGCCTAGGCCTCGAGGGCCTTTCCCCGGCCGAGCGCGCCGCGCTCCCCGGCCGGATCGTGCCGCCGGACCCGGCCCAGGTGGAGGAGCTCAAGGAACTTTTCGCCAGCCACGCCGCCATGATGGAAAAGGCGGCCAAGGCCGCCAAGGACAAGGGCGGCAAGCTGGGGGCCAAGCCCAAGGCCCCTGCTCCGGCTGCGTCCGGCCGCGACCGCTTCGCCGATTTCGTCGCCGTGCAGGCCCTGTGGGACACGCAGATGGCCCAGCGCGCCGCGTACGCCCGGGCGCTCACCGGCCGGCCGGTGGTCATCGTCGCCGGCGGCGGCCACGTGGAGCGCGGCTGGGGCGTCGCCAGACGCCTGGCCGTGTTCGATCCCGGGACGCGTATCGTCACGGTCATGCCCCACCGGGGCGGCGACGCGCCGGACCCGGCCCTGGCCGGATATTTCTACGCCTGCCCGGCCATGCACAAAAGCCGGCTCGGCATGACCCTTTCCCACGAGGCCCCGGCCAAGGGCCAGGCCGCGACCGGGCTTCTGGTCACGGCCGTCGTGCCGGACTCCCCGGCGGCCAAGGCGGGGCTGCTCGCCGGCGACGCCGTGACCGCCGCCGCAAGTCAGGCAGCGACAAGCCTCGCCGTGCTGCACACCGCCGCCATCGAGGCGGCCAAGGCAGGCCAGCCCCTGCGCCTGACCGTCCACCGGGCCGGCGAAACCCTGGAAATCGCCATTCCCCTCGACGTCCCGACCAGCCCCAGGAAGTAGCCGTGCCCGAACTGCCCGAGGTGGAAACCATCGCCCGCGCCCTCGCGCCGGGCCTGCTCGGCCGCGTCGTGACGGGCGTGGACGTCCCGGATCCCAAGGTCCTGGCCGGGCCGCGCGCCAAGGCCGCCTTCACCAAGGCCCTGGCCGGCCGCGCCATTACCGAGGTCTCGCGCCGGGCCAAACTCCTGCTCGTGCGCCTCGGTCCCCGGCCCGGAAGCCCGGACGAGGCCCCGGCCGTCATCGCCTTTCACCTCAAGATGACCGGCCGCTTCCACATCGCCCCCCTGTCCGCGTCCGCGCCCGAGCGGGCCAGGCTCCTGCTGCGCCTTGACGACGGCAACGCGCTGGTCTTTTCCGACCTGCGCCGCTTCGGCACGGCCCGGGTTCTTTCCCCCGAGGCCCTGGCCGCCTGGGATTTCTACGCCTCCCTCGGGCCCGAGCCCTGGGACATGACGCCCGAGGCGTTTCGCGCCGCCCTCGCGAACCGCTCGACCCGCGTCAAGGCGGCGCTGCTCGACCAGACGCTCATCGCCGGCATCGGCAACATCTACGCCGACGAGTCGCTCTTCGCCGCCGGCATCCACCCCGAAACGCGCTGCCGCGACATCGCTCCCGAAAAATGCCTGGCGCTGCTGGCCGCCGTCCAGTCCGTCATCAGTCGGGCCATCAGTGCCGGCGGCAGCACCATCCGCGACTACCGCACCCCGGACGGGGTGGAGGGCGGCTTCCAGAACGAATTTTCGGTCTACGGCAAGGCCGGCGAGCCCTGCCCGGTTTGCGGGCGCGGCCTCGTCTCCGTCAAGGTGGCCGGCCGGACCTCGACCTTTTGCCCGCGCTGCCAAAAGTGAGTAGGACCTCTCCATGTCGCAACACGTGAGACAGATCGCCAAGGACGCCTCCATCGTCGGCGGCGCGACCCTGCTTTCCCGCATCCTCGGCTTTTTCCGGGACATGATCCTGGCCTACGTGCTCGGGGCGGGCATCGCCGCCGACGCCTTCTACGTGGCCTACCGGCTTCCCAACATGATGCGCCGGCTCTTCGCCGAGGGCTCCATGACCATGGCCTTCGTGCCGGTCTTCACCAAGCTGCGCGAGGAGGAAGGCGACGCGCGCGCCTTCGCCATGCCCCGCGCCGCCATGGTCTGGCTGCTCCTGATCCTCGGCGTCATCACCGCGCTGGCCATCGTCTTCGCCCGGCCCCTGACCGCGCTCATCACCCCGGGATTCACCGACGACCCCAAGCTGTTCGACCTGACGGTGGAGCTCACGCGCATCGTCTTCCCCTACATCCTCGAGATCTCGGCCGTGGCCCTGTGCATGGGCGTGCTCAACTCCTTCGGCCATTTCCTGGCCCCGGCCCTGGCCACCTCGGAGCTCAACACCATCATCATCATCGGCGCGGGCGTGGCCTGGCTCTTCGGCTTCGACGTGGCCCACACCCTGGCCTGGTCCGTGGTCATCGGCGGCCTGGGGCAGGTGTTCATGCAGCAGCCGCAGCTGCGCAAGTTCGGCTTCACCTGGCGCGGCCCCTGGACGCTGCGCGACAAGGGCGTGGTCCGCATGGGGCTTTTGATGCTCCCCACGGCCTTCGGCGCGGCGGTCTACCAGCTCAACATCGTGCTGGGGACGCTGCTGGCCTCCTACCTGCAGACCGGCAGCATCTCCTACCTCTACTACGCCGACAGGCTGGTGCAGTTTCCGCTGGGCGTCTTCGGCGTGGCCGTGGGCACGGTGGCCCTGCCGAGCCTGGCCAAGCTGGCCTCCTCGGGCCGGACCGGGGAATTCACGGACACGCTCAACGCCTCGCTTCGCCTGACGCTTTTCATCTGCCTGCCGGCGGCGGCGGGGCTCATCGCGCTGGCCGACCCCATGGTGCGCGTGCTCTTCGGCCGGGGGGCCTTCGGCGAGCATGCCGTGGCCGCGACCAGCGCCGCCCTGGTCGCCTACGGCGTGGGCCTGCCCGCCTTCGCCTGCGTGCGGCCGCTGTATTCCGCCTATTTCGCCCTGACCGACACCCGCACCCCGGCCGTGACCGCCGCCGTGTGCCTGGTGGCCTACGTCGCCGTGGGCTGGGCGCTGATGGGGTCCATGGCCCACGTGGGCCTGGCCCTGGCCACCTCGGTCTCGTCCTGGGTCAACGTGCTGGTGCTGGGCGTGGTCCTGCGCAAAAAGCTCGGCGGGCCATGGTTCCGCCCCGGGCGCACCACCGTTATCGGCACGCTTCTCAGTCTCGGCGTGGGCGCGGGGGCCTACGCCACGGCCGGCCGGCCGTACCTGTCCCTGGCGCTCATCGTGGTGTGGGCCGTGGCCTACATGGGCGCGGCCTCGGTCTTCCATGTGGAGGAAGCCAGGCTGCTCACGGATTTCGTGCGCCGCCGGCTGCGGCGGCAATGACGGATGCCGGGGAGGCCCGGCATCCGATCTATCGCCCTTTTGCCGCCAGGCGCGGCGCCCACTCCTCGCGCACGAACGCCTCCAGGCTCTCCCGCGCCGCATCCTGGGCCGCATGCGGCATCAGGGCGCGAAGCCGGCCGGAATTGATGCCCGCGACCACTTCGAGCATCAACCGGGCGACGTTTTCGGCGCATCCCGCGCGCCGCAGGCGCTCCCCGAACGCCTCGGCGGACTCCATGGCATAGGGCAGCACGGACCGGCCCAAGGCCCGCCCGAGTAGGGAGGCCGCCTCGGTCATGTCGCCCGGGCGCGGCCCCTTGACCTCGCGCATCGCCTTTCCCGAGAAGTCCGACGCCAGCAGCGCGGCGGCCGCCGCCGTCCCCACATCCCGCGCGGCCACGAACGGCAGCGGCGTTTCGGGGCGCAAGGGGCCGACCAGCGCGCCCCCCTCGATGGAAAGCGCATGCAGGTTCTCCAGGAAATACCCGGCCCGCAGGGACAGCAGGTCGAGCCCTGGGATGCGGCCGAGGCGCTCCTCCAGCCGGTGCAGGCCCGCCACGGGGCCGTTTCCCTGGGGCAGGTCCGCGCCCCAGCTGCTGAGGGCCACGGCCCGGGCCGTGCCGGACCGTTCGAGGGCCTGGCCCAGGTTCTCCACGAGTTCGTCCTGGAACCCCCGAAAATCCGGGTGGTCGGGGATGTAGTTGGGTTGCAGCATGACATAGGCCGCGTCGGCCCCGGCAAAGGCCCGGGCCAGGCCCAGGGCGTCGAGGGGATCGACGACGCGGACCTCGGCCCCCATGTCCGCCAACGGGGCCAGACGCTCGGCGCTGCGGCCGAGCACGCGCACCCTGGCCCCGCTATCCAGCAGATGCCGCGCCGCCGCGCTCCCCGTGCGGCTGGTCGCGCCTGTGACGAGATAGGTCGTTTCCTTCATGATGCCGCCCTCCGTGCGATCGCCCTGCCCGGACGCACTCGCTTGTCCGCCCGGCGGCGCGCCTCGTTTCGCCCGAGGCGCGCGCGGGCGCTTCTGCGGTTGTCGCGGGAAATGCCCGCGGCGACGGCCGCCGCCCTGCCGGCGGCCGTCGGTTCCAAGCCGTTTTCGATGTGTGTTTCCATACCCTGGCAAGTAATGCCGCCAGGCACGCCGGGCGATACCGGATCGCCGCAACTTCTTGCCTATTCGTATCAGGCCGATTACTGTATGCCGGAAGGCGCACGCCAGCCGTCAGGGCAAGGCGTCGCAAAAGAAGCGCAACATGCCGCAAGAATTACGGGAACTCATGACGTTCCTGGCCAGCCGGGAGGGAGACACGCCGAGCCTGCTGCCAGGGGTCGCCTTTTCACGTCACAGCCGGCCCCAGCCGCGCGCCCCGGCCATCTACCAGCCCGGCGTGGTCATTCTCGGCCAGGGGCGCAAGCGCGGCTTCCTCGGCTCGCAGGTCCACGTCTACGATCCGGACAACTACCTGGTGCTGGCCGTGCCCCTGCCCGCCGAATGCGAGGTGCTCGCCGCCCCAGACGGCCCCATGGTCTCCATGCGCCTGGACGTGGACGCCGGCATGGTCGCCGACCTCCTGCTGGCCATGGAGGGCGGCCGGCCCCAGCCCCTTCCCGCGCCCCGGGGCGGCATCGCCCCGACTCCCATGACCGGGGACGTGCGCGAGGCGGCGACGCGCCTGCTGCGCGCCCTGGCCTCGCCCATGGACGCCCGGGTGCTCGGCCCGGCCCTGGCCAGGGAGCTCTTGTACCGCGTTCTTCTCGGCCAGCAGGGCGGCATGCTGCGGGCCCTGGCCGACGGCCGGGGGGATTTGGCCGGCATCGCCCGGCTGCTGCGCCGCATCCACGCCGACTACGCCGCGCCCCTGGACGTCGGCGGCCTGGCGAGCCTGGCCGACATGAGCCCGGCCACCCTGCATCGCCGCTTCAAGGCCGTGACCGCCGTTTCGCCCATGCAGTACGTCAAGGCCATGCGCCTGCATAAGGCCCGCCTGCTCATGGTGGCCGACGGCCTGGGCGCGGCTGCGGCGGCCTCGCGCGTGGGCTATGAAAGCCCGTCGCAGTTCAGCCGCGAATACAAGCGCCTCTTTAGGGCGACGCCGGCCGAGGACGCGGCCAGGTGGCGCGCCAGCGGCCAGGCCCTGCCCTGACCGGGCGTTTGACCGGTCCGGCGCCTTCCGGTAGCGTCACCATGCGCGCCCTTCGCGCCTTTCCGTCCCACAGGAGCCTGGCATGCCCCTTTTCACCGTGGAAAACCTGATCGCCTTCCTCACGCTTTCCGCCCTGGAGATCGTGCTCGGCATCGACAACATCGTCTTCATCGCCATCATCTCCAACGCCCTGCCGGCCGAGGTGCAGTCCAGGGCGCGCCGCATCGGCCTGCTTCTGGCCATGGGCACCCGCATCCTGCTCCTGCTCGGCATCACCTGGATCATGGGGCTCACCGCGCCGCTTTTTTCGGTGCTCGGGCATGTGGTCACGGGCCGCGACATCGTGCTCCTGGCGGGCGGGCTCTTCCTCATCGCCAAGTCCACCTTCGAGATCCACGAGAAGATCGAGCCGCCGAGAGACGGCGAGCCCCACGTGAAAAAGGCCCGGGGCTTCGGCGCGGCCGTGGCGCAAATCGCGCTCCTCGACATCGTCTTTTCCCTGGATTCGGTCATCACGGCCGTGGGCATGTCCGGGGAGATCGTGGTCATGGTGGCGGCGGTGGTGGCGGCCGTGCTGGTCATGATGATTTTCGCCGACCCCATCAGCCATTTCGTGTCGCGCCATCCCACGGTGCAGATGCTGGCCCTGTCGTTTCTCATCCTCATCGGCGTGTTCCTGGTGGCCGAGGGCCTGGGCCGGCACATCGACCGGGGCTACATCTACTTCGCCATGGCTTTTTCCCTGCTGGTGGAACTGCTCAACATGCGGGCGCGCAAAGCACGCAGCCAATGACGAAACGGCCGCCGGAACGCGTGTTCCGACGGCCGTTTGCGAAAAGAGCGTCGCCGCAGCGAAGAAACGCTACCAGCCGCGCTGTTGCCGGCAGACGTTGTAGCCGACGTTGCAGTTGTTGATGCACTGCGGCACGCCGGCGCACACCATCATGCAGTTCTGGTAGCTCCTGTCGCACCCTCTCCTGCCCGGCGGCGGGGGTGGCGGAGGCGGCGGGGGGGGCGGCATCCGGTTCGGCATGCACTGCCAGTACTTGTTCGACCAGTGCGTGCCCGGCGGACATTGGGCGAAGGCGCTCATGTCCGCCACGACCAGATTGGCGATCAATACGATGCACGCAATCATGGCCCAGCGCAAACTCGTTCGCATGCTTTCCTCCTTTCGGGGCGTCGCTCTTCCTATCCCATTCCCGCCCGGAAAGCACAACGGATTTCCGGGAGAAAGGCTCCTGCCGCCACGGAAGGAGGCAAGGCGCGACGCGGCCCCAGGGCATGCAACAAGCGCGCCCGACGCGCGCCCGCCTTTCATGATTCTCACGTTTCCGGGAGGCGGCCATGACCGTTGAGGAAGCCCGACGCCTTTTTCCGCGCGGCCTGGCCCAACCGGAAGGCGGGTTCCGCTTCGGCGCGGACGCCCTGCTCCTGGCCTGCTTCGCCGCGCCTTCGCCCGGCCGGCGGGTGTTGGACCTCGGCACGGGCTGCGGGCCGGCGGGGCTGGGGCTGCTCCTGGCCCGAAACGACGACGCCACCGCCGTGCTGGGCCTGGACAAGGACCCGGACATGGCCCGGGCGGCCGCGGCCAACGCGGAACTTCTGGGCCTCTCCGCCCGCTTCACGGCGCTGTGTCGCGACGTGCGGGAGATTCGCGACGAGCCGCTGGCCCCGGCCCAGGGTTTCGACCTGGTGCTGGCCAACCCGCCCTACCGCGCCCCCTCTTCGGGCCGCCGGGCGGCCACGCCCGGCCGCGACGCGGCCCGGTTCGAAACCGACGGAGGCCTTCCCGCCTTCGCCGCCGCGGCCGCCTACGCCCTGACCACCGGCGGCCTGCTGGCCCTGGTCCACCTGGCCGAGCGCCTGGCCCACGTGACCACGGTCCTGGCCGCCGCCGGCCTGGAGATCAAGCGCCTGCTGCCCGTGGCCGCCCGGCACGGGGCTCCGGCCCGGCAGATGCTGGTCCTGGCCCGCCGCAACGGCCGGCCGGGCCTGCGCCTGGAGGCTCCCCTGGCCCTGTACGAAGGCGCGGGCCCGGCCACGCGGCTTTCGGCCGAGGCCCTGCGCTTTTGCCCCTTTCTGGCCTGCAACGCCGGGCAATGAAAAAGGGGGACGCCCCCTCCGACGTCCCCCGCATGCCGGCCCGGCGCTTCCCCATGTCGCGCCGGACGCCTGCGTCGCTCACTTCTTGCCGAAAAGCTTGTCCGGTTGCGGTTCCGGGTCGCTGACCCCGACCACGGGCGCGGGATTGCGGCGCATGGCCATGCCCGCTTCGGCCAGCCTGGCCACCGCGCTTTGCGAGGCGACCACGGCGTTTTCCTTGGCCACGCCCGGCTCGCCGGCCGGAAGTCCCGGCGGATCGGTCACATACACGAGAGCTCCCAGCGCCGCCACCACCATGACGTACAGCAACCGCTTCATGACCTTCCCCCTTGGTTTTGGCCGCCAGAGGCGGCGTCCGCCCGTTCACCCTGTTCAGAGAAGAGCCAGAACCATGCCAACTCGCCTGCGACGCAACCGCTTGACATTCCGGCCCGGCCCGTCGCGTCCGGTCCGCCGTTCCCAAGAAACAGGAACCGCCGCCAAGGAAATGACCATATTTCAGGAATCCTTCGAAGCCTCAGGCCGCCGTGGCCTCGTCCGGCAGAAACCGCGCCGCCAGGGCGTTTCGCGCCGTCACCAAGATGTAGGCAACCGATAAGAGCACGATGGCCCCGGCGCAGGCCACCAGCTGGCCGTGGTCGATCATCATGGACCGGCACACCGAGGTCACGGCGATGTAAAGGATGTAGCGCAAGGGAAAATGGAAATTTTCCTCGAAGTACTTGATGATCATGAACACGAACTCCAGGGCCATGAACAGGTTGTAGGTGTGGATCCAAAAGGCGTGCTCGTCCCAGGAAACAGGCAGCACGATGATCATGCCGAGCATGACCATTTCCTTGACGCCGAAGATGAAGAGCAGTCCCGTAAGCGCCAGCAGCACGACGCTGACGCTCCGGCGCATGACGCCGATGCTGCCCATGGCCAGCCGGCAGTCGCTCGTCGCGGTGAGAAGTCCCATGACGTCCTCCTTGCCTGCATGCCCGGCCCCGGGCCGGGCATGTGTTCCACGTCTTCCAGGCGTCTCCCCTCTACGTCCGGGCCGGGTGGAATACACGCCGAAACGCGGAGGATTCGGTGGCGGAAAAAGACCATCCGGCAACGGTTCGTTGATTGGGAGCAATGCCGGGGGCATGGGCGGCAGGTTGATTTTTTCCTTGCTTGATCGCATGTTGGATTCATGCGTCAAATTCTTCGGCCCCTTGCCGCCGTGCTCGTGGCGGCGGTCGCGGCCCTGGCCCCGGAGGCGCTCATGGCCGATGCGACCGCTTTGGACCGGCCGGCCATCGCCGCCCGGCTCTTCCACGCCCGGCCCGAGCCCGACCCGGCCCGGGCGGGCCGCGACCGCTTCGCCGCCGCCCCGGACGGGACGCGGCTCCATGTGCGCGAGCACATCAGCGACGCGTCCTTTCCCACGCTGCTCCTCTTCCATGGCAACGGCGAGATCGCCTCGGACTACGACGACCTGGCCCCGCTGCTCGCCGGTCTTTCGCTCAATCTGGTGGTGGCGGAATTTCGCGGCTACGGCCTGTCCGAGGGAGAACCCACGGCCTCGAAGCTCGCCTCGGACGCGGACATGGCCTTCGGTTTCGTGTTGGCGCGGCTCAAGGAGGATGGCGCGTCGCCAAGGCTCATCGTCATGGGCCGCTCGCTCGGCAGCGCCTGCGCCCTGGCCCTGGCCGCCTCGCATCCCGGGGAGGTGGACGGGTTGGTCGTCGAAAGCGGCTTCGCCGGCACGCTGGCGCTTCTGCGCGTGCTTGGCCTCGACGCCCGGGCCTACGGCCTCACGGAAGCGGACGGCTTCGGCAACCTGGAGCATGTGCGCGGCTACGCCGGGCCGACGCTTTTCATCCACGGCGCACGCGACGACCTCATCGCCCCGGCCGAGGCCAAGGCGCTTTTCGCCGTCTCGCCCGCGGCGGAAAAGACCCTGCTCCTCATCCCCGGAGCCGGGCACAACGACCTCTTCTTCGTCGGCCGCGAACGCTATCTGGACGCCCTAGCCCGGCTGGCGGCCCAGGCGGCGGGCGCGGGGAAAAATTGAGCCTTGGCCCGGCCGGGCGCGGGCGTCGCGGACCGGGGCCGACCGAGGCCGAGGCGCGGCGCTCCCCGCCGGCCCGCAACGCCGAGACCGGAGGAAAGTCCATGCGCCTGCGCCAGGCCGAGGAATCGGATTATCCCGGCATCATCGCCGTGCTCGACGATTGGTGGAACGAACGCAAGATGACGGACATGCTGCCCCGGCTTTTCTTCAAGCACTTCCGGGACACGAGCTTCGTGGCCGAGGAGGCGGGCAGTGTTGCGGGCTTTCTCGTCGGCTTCGTCTCCCGGACGGACCCGAGGCAGGCCTACGCGCACTTCCTGGGGGTCCATCCGGAGCACCGGCGCCAAGGGGTGGCCCGCGCCCTGTACGGGCGCTTCTTCGAGACCGTGGCCGCCCTCGGCTGCCAGGAGGTCCACTGCGTCACCTCCCCGGCCAACAGGAACTCCGTCGCCTTCCACACCCGCTTGGGCTTCGCCGTCGAAGCGGGCGACAAGGTCGTGGACGGCCTGGCCGTCCACGGCGACTACGACGGCCCGGGCGAGGACCGTGTGCTCTTCGTGAAGCGGATCGCCGCAGGCAAGCCTTAGAAGACTTCCGCCTCGAACCAGTAAAGCGTCGTGCCCGGCTCGCGCCAGCAGCCGGGCTCCATGCCGGCCTTGCGGCAGGTCTGGTCGAGGAACGTCTCCCGGTCCCAGCCCCATTCCACCGGCACCTGGGGCAAGAGCAGGCCCGACCGGCCGCCCCGGCGCACGAGCAGCCCATGGCGGCCCACCGTGACCTGGGACGCGTCCGGACAGGGCGCCAGGGGGCTTAAAACCGAGATCTCCACCGCCACATGGTCGAACTCCTCGCGGGAAAGCGGCGCAAAGCGAGGATCGTCGAAGGCGGCCGCCTCGGCCATCGCGGCGATGGTCTCGAAAAGGGGCGCGTCGCCCACGATGTGGCCGATGCAGCCGCGCAGCCGGCCGCGCAGGGTCAGGGTGACGAACGCGCCGTGGGGTTCGCGCAGCGTATCCGAAGGCGGCTCGGGCAGGACCGCCTTGCGCCCGGCGAGCCGGGCCGCGATGCGCAGGCGCACGACATCCTTGAGGTAGTCCTTTTCCTGGTCCGTCAAGGCGAAGCGGAAGGCGTCCATAAAGCCTCCTTGGGATTGCGGCGAAAGACTCCTAGCCCCTGGCCTCGCGGCAGCACTCGCCGAGCAGGCCGTAGAACTCGCCGGTCATGGCCTGCATGAGGAAATGGCAGTCCGTGGGGAACGGCCGCGTCGGCAGGCCGATTTCCTGCAGAAAAGCCAGGGTTTCCGGGACCACGTCCCGGCCGTGGGCGTAGATGGCCGGCACGGACAGCTTCGAGAGCGCCTCGCCGGCGGCATGGCTCCACTTGCCGGGCAGGGCCTTGGCCGTGCGGCGCACGGCCAGCACGGTCTGGAGGAACGCCTCCTGGCCGCAGAAGCGCAGCGACGCGTAGTAGTGGCGGCAAAAAGGGAAACGTCCCAGATAGTCGCGAAAGACCACCTGCTCCCGGAACTCCTTGTACCACTCCGGAAACCGGCCCGACAGCCGGGCCGCCTCGGCGTGGGCCGTGACGAAGGAACCGAACCGGGTGACCGGGACCTCGGCCAGGATGAGCCGCCCCACCTCGCCCGGCGGGGCGTCGCGGCAGAAATAGATGGCCGGGATGCCCCCCACGGAATGCCCCACCAGCAAAAGCGGCGAAGGGCGCAGGCCATGGGCGTCGGCCAGGTGGTCGAGGACGGCCCGCAGCCTCGCGGCGCTGGCTTCCATGGAATAGTCGCGGCAGCCGGGGCTCGCGCCGTGACCGGCCATGTCCCAGACCACGATGCTCGCCCCGTCGAGGTAGCGCGTCTCGAAGGCGTCCTCGAAGGCCAGGTGGGAATCGCCCAGGCCGTGCAGGCAGACCACGGCCGGCGCGCGGCCCAGGGCGATCCTGGCCCGCACGAAGACCATGCCGTCTCCGGTCGGCACGAGGACGTCCTGCACGTCCCCGTCCGCACGCCTGCCCGAAACGACGAATCTCGCCATATTCTTGACCGCGCCCCCTTGATCCATGTAACACTACCTGCAATCGTCGGGATCCGCCAGCCGCAACCAGAGCATCCCGTCACGGCCCATCACCTTTAGACACGCAGGCGGTTTTCATGAAACTGACGCTTTCGGCCAGACTCGGATTGGGGTTCGGGCTCGTGCTGGCGGCCATGGCCACGGGCACGCTGGTACTTTCGACCTCCCTTGGCGGGGTGCGCCGCCAGGCGACCCGCATCCACGACGAAACCCTGCCCCTGGCGGACGTGGCGGCGCGCATGCAGTTCGAGTCCGTCAACGTGCAGCAGTTTCTCACCGACGTCTCGGCCACCGGGGAGGACGACGGCTTCGCCGAGGCCGAGAAGGCGGCACAAAACTTCCGCCAGGGCGCGACGCGGTTTCTGGAGGTGGCGCGACGGCGCGACGACGCCGCCATGCGCCGGGAAATCGAGGCCATCACCGCGGACTTCGAGGCCATGTACGAAGTCGGCGTACGCATGGCCAAGGTCTACATCAAGGATGGCCGCGAGGCGGGCAACGTCCTCATGGAAGACTTCGACAAGCGCACCGAGGCCGTTTCCAAACGCATCAATCCCCTCAAGGAAGGCCAGTTCGCGGCCACCGGCGACCAGGTGACGGCGGTGGTCGAGGCACTGGCCTCGGACCTCAGGCTGCAATACCTGCTTCTGGCCTTTTCCCTGGCCATCGGCGCGGCCACGGCCTGGCTGGTGTCGCGGGGCATCCTGCGCCAGCTCGGCGGCGAGCCCGAGGCCGTGGCCCACCTGGCCCGGGAGGTGGCGGCCGGCCGTTTCGAAAACGTCCAGCTTGCCTGCAAGGCCACACGCCACGATTGCGGCGTCATGGCGGCCATGGCCGAGATGGCCGAGAAGCTGCGCCGCTCCTTCGAGGAGCTCGAGGCGGAGAAGCGGTCCGCCGAGGCCCGGCGCGAGGAAGCCGAGCGCAGCCGCCAGGAGGCCGTGGCCGCCACGGAGCAGGCCGAACGCGCCCGCCTGGAAGGCATGGCCGAGGCGGCGGCGCGGCTCGAGGACCTGGCCGACGTGGTGGCCCGGGCCGGCAACGCCCTGACCGACCGCGTGGCCCAGGTGTCCGGCGGATCGAGGCGGCAGCACGACCGCACGGCCGCCACGGCCACGGCCATGGAAGAATTGAGCGCCACGGTCGTGGAGGTCGCCCATAACGCCGGCCGGGCCACGGAAAGCGCCCAGGCCGCCCGGGAGGGCGCCCGCGAGGGACTGGCCGCCACGGACGAGGTGACCCGCTCCATCGACCGAGTGCGGGAGCTTTCCGTGGGCCTCAAGGCCAGCCTCGACGCCCTGGGCGAGCGGGCCAAGGGCATTGCGGCCATCATGGGCGTCATCTCCGACATCGCCGACCAGACGAACCTGCTGGCCTTAAACGCCGCCATCGAGGCGGCCCGGGCCGGCGATGCCGGGCGCGGCTTCGCCGTGGTCGCCGACGAGGTCAGAAAACTCGCCGAAAAGACCATGCAGGCCACGGGCGAGGTGGCCTCGGTGGTGTCGGCCATCGACGGCGCGGTGCGCGAAAACGTGGCCGGCATGGACACGGCCGTTTCCGCCGTGGCCGCGACCACGGAGCTGGCCGGAAAATCGGGCGAGTCCCTGCGCCACATCGTGGCCATGACCGAGAAGACCACCGAGGAGATCCGACTCATCGCCACGGCCACGGACCAGCAGACCGAGGCCTCGGACGAGATCAACCGCGCCCTGGCCGACATCAGCCTCGTGTCCGAGGAGACGGCCCAGGGCATGGACGACGCCCAGGAGGAGCTCGACCGGCTCTCCCGATCCTCGGCCCAGTTGGCCGGACTCATCGAGGACCTGCGCGGCCAGACGCCCCAGGCCCTGCCCCGCTGACTCTCCCGACGCCATGAAAAAGGCCCGGGGCGCGCCGACGCCCCGGGCCTCTTCCTGCTGCAGGAAAGAGCCTACACCACGCCGCGTTCGTTGAAGAACGGAGCGTATTTCTTGTCCGTGCCCTTGATGTGGCCGACGAGCCAGTTCTTGAGGAAGTTCATGACCTCTGTGGTCAGGGCGGCCCGGTTGGCCCGGAAATCGTTGCCGAAGGCGATGACCTGGTCCACGAACTTCTCGTGTTCCTTGCGGTGGTTGAGGTAGCCCGGGTACTTGTGCTTCTCCATGAGCTTCTCCTCGAAGCCGAAGTGCTCCACCGCGTACTCCTCCAGCTCGCGCAGGATCGGCTCCACCTGCCCCTTGCCCTTGCCCGAGCGCATGGCCTCGTGGAGGTCGCAGATCATCTGCACGAGCTTTTGGTGCTGCTCGTCGATGTCCTTGATGTTCACGGCCAGGGACTGGTCCCACTGGAGAATGGCGCTGCCGATGGAGCAGGCCTTGGAGCCGCCGTTGCCGGCCGCCGTCTTGGCGGGCGAGGGGGCCGGCAGGGCCTTGGCCATGGAGGCCGCCTTGGGCTTGGCTGCTGGCAGCGGCTTGGCCTTGGCCGGGGCGTGCGCGCCGGCCGGCAACGGCCTGGCCGCCGGGCGCGAGGCGGGCAGCGGGGTCCTGGGCGCGGCGGTCACGGCGCGCGGCGGGGTGGAGACCACGCGGCGGGTCGTCCCTTCCTCGCCGGTCATGCGGCGGATGACGTCGTCGAGTTCCCCGGCCAGGGACGAAAGGGCGGTCAGGGCGGCGATGGCGGTTTCCATGCCGCTTGCGGTCTCCCCGGCGATGTGGTTGACCTCCTCCACGGCCCGGTTGATCTCTTCGGAGGTCGCGGACTGCTCCTCCGAGGCCGTGGCGATGGACTCGACCTGCGAGGCGGTGGTTTCCACGATGCCGACGATCTCGTCCATGAACCGGCCCGAGGCGGCGGCAGCCTGCGTGCTCTCCTCGATGCCGGCGGCGGCGGACTCCACGGCGGCGATGTTCTCCCGGGCCTGGCCCTGGATGGAGGCCACGGCGTCGCCGACCTCCTTGGTGGCGGTCATGGTCTTTTCGGCCAACTTTCTGACCTCGTCGGCGACCACGGCGAAGCCGCGCCCGGCATCGCCGGCCCGGGCCGCCTCGATGGCGGCGTTTAAGGCCAAAAGGTTCGTCTGGTCGGCGATGTCGGAGATGACGTTCATGATGTGGCCGATGTTGTCGGCCTTTTGTCCCAGAAGCGTCATGGACTCCTTGAGTTCCAGGATGCGCTGGCGGATGTTCTCGATGGAGGTCACGGCCGAGCGCACGCCTTCGGCCCCGGTGATGGCCTTGGCCTTGGCCCCGTCGGCGCTGGAGGCGGCCGAGGCGGCGTTCCTGGCCACCTCGAGCACGGTGGCGTTCATCTCTTCCATGGCCGTGGCCGTCTCGATCATGCGGTCGCGCTGGTGGCTCGCGCCGTCGGCCACCTGCCGGGCCTCGGCCAGCAGGTTGCCCGAGGCGTCCATCATGGATTCGGACACGCCCCGCGCCTTGCCGGCGGCTTCGGACATCTTGGCCAGGAGCTCCTGGCCCCGCGCCTCCTGTTCCCGGGCGACGCCCAGGGCCTTCTCGGCCTCGGCGGCGTGTTCCTCGGACTCGGCCCCCTTCTTGCGGGCCTCGGCCATGTTCGCCTCGATGGCCGTCACCATGCGGGACAGGGCGTCGCGCAATTCCGCCAGTTCCGGCGGGTACTCGCCTTCGGGCGCGGCCTTGAGGTCGCCGCCGGCCACGGCCATGGCGAATTCGCGCAGCCGGGCCAGGGGCCGGTTGAGGGTGCGGCGCAAAGTGGCAAGCACGAGCAGAAAGACCACCACGCCCCCCGCCAGACAACTCGTCTCGATGACCATGAGGCGACCGAGGTCTTCACGGTTTTCCCTGAGGACCTCCTCGAGAGCCTTGTCCAATGCGGCCGTGAGCGTGGCGGCGGAGGCCATGACCTTTTCCACGGCCGCATCGTCGGGCTTGCCGAGCAAGGTTTGGATGTCGGCGGCCAGCGCTTTGATCAGCCGATTCCCATCTGCATACAATGCCGAGGCCTCCGCTTCCGGGACCTGGATGTCGAAACGATTCGCCCCGGAGGAGAATTCCCCGCCTTTGGTCAAGACCGTTTCCGCTTTTTCCAGGGCATCGAGTCGGGCGAGAAAGGAGGCGGCCTGGTTCGAGGCGTCGCCGCCTTTATTGCGCCGCGCCTGGCTCAAGGCGTCGTTGGCGATCTGATGCACCTGGTCCCGGAGCCAATCCGTCAGGCCGACCGTCTGCCCATCGGCCCTCTGATCGACATAGGTGCTCCATGTGGGCACGAACATGACGCAACTCAAAAGGAACATGACGCCAAGCGAGCAGAGGATCTGCAATCGGATGCTCATCGACGAACTCCTTGAGCCCCGGCCGCAGAGCGGCTCCCTGACGGTCCGCCGGGGCTTCGCCGTTCCAGCACGAGGCCCCGGGGGAAGTCAATGGACATTTTTGTTATCGGAAAAGTGCGCTACCGGCCGAGAGGATCGCCTCGAGCTCGGCGTCGCGGAGCGAGAGCCGCTTGCGCAGCCGCGCGATCTCGACGCCCGGGTCGAACAGCGGGTAATCGCTGCCGAAAAGGATGCGCTCGCGGGGATGCGCGGCCACGATGCGGGAAAGCGTGTCGTCGTCGATGAAGGCCATGGTGCTCGACGTGTCGATGTAGACGTCCTTTCCGGCCAGGTGTTCCAGCACGTATTGCCAGTGCAGGTAGCCGCCCATGTGGGCGGCGATGACCGTGAGCCTGGGGAAGTCGCGCAGGATGGCCGCGACCTTGGCCGGACAGGAGTTGTTCTCCTCGGGCGGCAGCCGGTCGCCCACGTGCAGCATGACCGTGAAGCGGCCGGACAGGGCCTCGAAGATGGGCCAGAGCCGGCGGTCGTCCAGGCGGAAGCCCTGGAAGTCGGCGTGGAACTTGATGCCCTTGATGCCGTTGCGCCACAGCCGCTCGAGCTCGCGCTCGAAATCCGGAAAATCCGGGTGCAACGTGCCGAAGGAGATGATCCTCGGGTTCTCGCGGTGGATGCGGATGGCCCAGTTGTTGGCCGGCACGACTTGCGCCGGGGCCGTGGCCGCGTTGTGGACCACCACCTTGTCCAGGCCCGCCGCCGTGGCCCGGGCGAGCAGGTCGTCGATCTGGCCGGTGCCCACGGGTTGGATGCCGTAGTGGCCCTCGAGCTGGGCCAGGACCTTGTCCGCGATCTTCGGATGATAGGCGTGCGTATGGATGTCGATGAACATGATGCCTGATGCGGGAGGGAAGGTTAAACGGTGAAAAGCGCCCGCAGCCAGTCCGGCACGGCCATGGGCCGGCCGCTTGGCGCGGTGCAGGCGTGGAGCGTCTCGCCCGCAGCCAGGAGCACGGAACCCTCGGGCGGGCCGTAGAGCTGGTAGGCGAAGGCGATGGAGGCGCGGCCCCAGGCGCTGACGGCCGTTCGCACCACGACCTCGTCGTCGTAATGCGCCGGCCGCAGATAGCGCACGGCCAGGTCGCGCACGGGCAGCCACACCCCGCGCGCCTCGACCTCGGCGTAGCTCATGCCGCGCTCCCGGATGAAATGGCCCCTCCCCCGCTCGAACCAGTGGGGATAGTGCCCGTAATAGGCGTAGCCCATGCGGTCGGTCTCGCCGTAGGAGACCGTCAGCGCCAGCCGGGAATCGGGCGAGGGAAACTCCTCGGGCTTGAGGAAAAGCGTCATGAACGTCCGCCTGGTCCTGCGTCGCCTTTGGCCCAGGCGGCGGCCCGGGGCAGCAGGGCATGTCCCGGGGCGACGACGAGGCCGGTCTTCGCCGCCTCGCGTTCGCTGAAGGCGGCCACGCCCGAGGGAGTTACGCCCCGCTTCCAGAAAAGGAAAGGCACGGGATCGGCCGTGTGCGTGCGGATGGCGATGGGCGTGGGGTGGTCGCAGGCGATCAGGAAGGCCGCCTCGTCGCCCAGGGCCGCCAGCATCGGCGCGACCACCCGGGCGTCGAACCGGGCCACGGCCTCGGTCTTGGCCGCGGCGTCGCCGCCGTGGCCGCACTCGTCCGGGGCCTCGACATGGACGAAGACGAAGTCGCCGTCTTTTAAAAATTCGAGCGCGGCCGCCACCTTGCCCTCATAGTTGGTGTCGAGCAGCCCCGTGGCCCCGGGAACGTCCAAAACGGCCATGCCGGCGGCCCTGCCCAGGCCCTTGACCAGGTCCACGGCCGAGACCACCGCGCCGCGAAGGCCGAAGGTCGCGGCGAAATCGGGAAGCGAAAGCGCCCTGCCCTGGCCCCAGGGCCACACGGCGTTGGCCCTGCTCGGGTTGTCCGGGCCGGCGAGGAGCCCGGCCGCCCGCCGCACGAAGTCCCACAGGGCCGGGGCGTGGCGCATTGCGGCCAGATCCGGGGCGATGCCCTGGTCCGTGATGTCGTGGGGCGGGCGCACGGCCAGCCCCGCCTCCTCCCGGCCGGCCGCGCCCCGGGCCACCAGCAGGTGGCGGTACTGCACGCCCGCAAAAAGCGAGTACCCCTCGGGCAGGCATTCCCGGGCCAGGCGCTCCACCAGCCGCGTGGACGCCTCCGTGGCGATGTGCCCGGCGGAATAGTCGCGCATGAGACCGTCGTCGGAAAATTCGCTCACCGTCACGGTGTTGAGCCGAAAGACCACGTCGTCGCCGGCCAGGGCGAGCCCCATGGCCGCCGCCTCGATGGGGCCGCGTCCGGTGTGGTGGGCGGCCGGGTCGAAGCCGAGCAGGGACATGTTGGCCACGTCCGAGCCCGGGGCCATGCCCTGGGGCACGGTGCGGCAAAGCCCGACCCGCCCTTCCCGGGCCAGACGGTCCATGACGGGCGTATCCGCCGCCTCCATGGGCGTCCTGCCGCCCAGTGCCGTGACGGGCAGGTCGCCCATGCCGTCGGCGATGAGGAAAACGAGTTTGTGGGAATTGGGGATCAAGAAGAGCCTCCGGCGGCCAGAGGGAAACTTTTTGAAAAAAGTTTCCCTCTGGACTCCTTTCAAAAACTTTTAATGGCGGGGCAACTGCACTCGGCGCTTGTTCCCCTCTGGGGAGAAGTATTCCAGGTGGCGGGCGGTGGCTTGGGCCGCGGGCTCGCCGAAAAAACGCGCGGCGAGGCGCAGGCCGAGGTCGATGCCGGCGCTGATGCCGGCGCTGGTGACCACGTCGCCGTCCTCCACCACATGCTGGTCGTCTACGACCGTGACGTCGGGAAAGCTGGCGCGCATCCAGTCGAGGGAGCGCCAGTGGGTGGTCGCCCGCCGGCCGGCGAGCAACCCGGCCTTGCCGAGCAGCATGGAGCCGGTGCATACGCCGGCCACGGTCCCGGCCCTCGCCCCGGTGTCCCTGATCCAGCCGACGAGCGCCGCGTCGTCAAGGGCGGCGCGCACGCCCCAGCCGCCCGGAACGAGCAGCACGTCCGGCGCGGGGCACTCCCCGAGCGTCACGTCGGGCAGAAAGCGCGCCCCGTTGGCGCTGGCCACGGGATCGAGGCTCGCCGCCGCGAGCCGGACGCGAAAAGGCGACGGCTCCTCGCGCCGCCTCGCCTCGTCCAGGCGGCAGGCGGACAGGGCCTCGTAGGGGCCGCAAAAATCGAGCAGCTCCACCTCCGGAAACACCAGGATCGTCACCTCGATGCGCCGTCCGCCCATGGCTTGGCCCTCGCCTTTCCCCTGCCCAGCGAAAAACCGGCTTGCGCCGGCCCTCGCTGTCAAGTTTCCCCTGCCTCGCATCTCCCCCTTGCGGGGTGGTCCAGGAGGGGCCCTCGGCCCCTCCTGGCCGCCGGAGGCATTCTTCTTCTCTTCTTTCCCTTCTCTACAACACCCGGAAATGCACCGTTCCGGGTTTGATGAAGGGCATGTCCGCGGCGTCTTCGAGCACGCCCTGGATGGCCCGTTCCGTGGCCTCGTGGGTGAGGAACACGATGGGCACGTAGCCGTCCTCGGGCTCGCCCTTCTGCACGGCCTGGCGGATGCTCACGCCGTGCACGCCCATGGACTTGGAGATGGCGGCCATGACCCCGGGCTGGTCCTTGACCGTGAAATGGATGTAGTGCGGGCACACGGCGTCGTCGAGGTCGAGGACGTCGGCGTCGGGCAGGGGCTCGGCGACGAAGCCGGTATTGTTGGGCACAACGCCGGCCCGGGACAGGGCCATGATATCGGACAGCACGGCGCTGCCCGTGGGCAGGTCGCCCGCGCCCCGGCCGTGCAGCAGGATGGAGCCGGCGGCGTCGCCCTCCACGCGCACGGCGTTGTAGGCCCCCTTGACGCTGGCCAGCAGGAAGTCCTGGTGCACGAGCATGGGGCACACGCCGGCCACGAGCCTGCCATCGGCCTCGTGGACCTGGCCGATGAGCTTGATGGTGTAGCCGAACTCGCCGGCGAAGCGGATGTCCTCGGGGGTGACGCGGGTGATGCCTTCGACGAACAGCCGCGACAGCGGGAGGTTCTGTCCGTAGGCCAACCGGATGAGCAGGATGAGCTTGTGGGCGGCGTCGATGCCCTCGATGTCCAGCGTCGGATCGGCCTCGGCGTAGCCCAGTTCCTGGGCCTTGCGCAATGCGTCGGCAAAGGGCAGGCCCTTGTCGCTCATGCTGCTGAGGATGTAGTTGGCCGTGCCGTTTAGGATGCCGATGATGCTCTTGATGCGGTTGCCGGCCAGGGACTCCTTGAGGGTCTCGACGATGGGGATGGCCCCGGCGCAGCTGGCCTCGTAGTAGAGCCCCAGGCCCTTTGCGGCGGCCAGGGCGAAGAGTTCCGGCCCGCGCTCGGCGAGCAGGGCCTTGTTGGCCGTGACCACGTGCTTGCCGGCGCAAAGGGCCTGGTGGATGAGCGCGAAGGCCGCGTCGATGCCGCCCATGAGCTCGACCACGATGTCGATGTCCGGGTCGGCCACGAGATCGGCGGGATCGGCGGTCAAGGCGACGCCGGCGGGCAGGGTCACGGCGCGCGGCTTGGCAAGGTCGCGCACCAGGACCTTGCGCACGACGAGGCCGCGCCCCAGACGCCGCCTGATCCAGTCGGCGTTGCGCTCCAGTATGGCCACGAGGCCGGACCCGACGGTGCCGAGTCCGGCCAGTCCTATACGAACGGGGGCGTCGTTTGCGGCGTTCATCCGGAAAGCACCTTTTTTATGCCGCGCATGGCCTGGTTGATGCGATGGCGGTTTTCCACCAGGGCGAAGCGGACGTGGTTGTCGCCGAAATGGCCGAAGCCGAGTCCCGGCGAGACGGCGACGCCGGCCTCGCGCAGGAGCAGCTTGGAGAATTCCACCGACTTGAGGTGGGCGAATTCCTCCGGGATCTTGGCCCAGACGAACATGGTGGCCAGGGGCGCGGGCACGTCCCAGCCGGCTCGGCTCAGGCCCTCGATCAGCGCGTCGCGGCGGTCCTGGTGGACGTCCATGATCTCGCGCACGCACTCCTGGGGGCCGTTTAAGGCCACGGTGGCGGCGATCTGGATGGGCTGGAAGATGCCGTAGTCCAGGTAGCTTTTGATGCGGGTCAGGGCGTGGACCATCTCCGGGTTGCCGCAGCAAAAGCCCACGCGCCAGCCGGCCATGGAGTAGCTTTTGGTGAGCGAGAAGAACTCCACGCCCACGTCCTTGGCCCCCTTGGCCTGGAGAAAGCTCGGCGGCTGGTAGCCGTCGAAGCCGAAGTCGGCGTAGGCGAAGTCGTGGATCACCATGATGTCGTGTTCCTTGGCGAAATCCACGATGCGCTGAAAGAAGGCGACATCGACCGTGGCCGTGGTCGGGTTATGCGGAAAGGAGATGATGAGGAGCTTGGGCTGGGGCCAGGTCTGCCTGGTGGCGGCCAGCAGGTCCTCGATGAAGTCGCGGTCGCAGCTGATGGGGATGCGCCGCACGTCCGCCCCGGCGATGATGCAGGAATAGGGGTGGATGGGGTAGGACGGATCGGTGGCGAAGACGACGTCGCCGGGCGAGAGCATGACCAGGGCCAGGTGGGCCAGGCCTTCCTTGGCGCCCATGGTGACGACGGCCTCGGTTTCGGGATCGATGTCCACGTCGAAGCGGCGCTTGTACCAGCCGGATATGGCGTTTCGCAGGCCCTTGATGCCCCGCGAGGCGGAATAGCGGTGGTTGACGGCCTTCTGTGCGGCCTCGACGAGCTTTTCGACGATATGGGGGGGCGTGGGCAGGTCGGGGTTGCCCATGCCGAGGTCGATGACGTCTTCGTTGCGCCGCCGCATCTGCATTTTGAGTTCGTTGACGGTGGCGAAGACGTATGGCGGAAGGCGCTCCATACGCGCGAACTTTTTCATGCCCTGGACTCCTTTTGAGGGGGCTGGCTGATGCCGAGGGGGGAGCATAGCCGCGGGGCCGGCGCTCTGTAAAGGGCTAGAAGCAAAGGATGTGCATGACATGGCGGAATTTTTCTTGACCGGCCGAGGCCAAGTGTTTATCAAGCCGTGTTGCGGAGAGGTGGCCGAGTTGGCCGAAGGCGCTCGCCTGCTAAGCGGGTAACGGGGCTTAAACCCTGTTCGAGGGTTCAAATCCCTCCCTCTCCGCCAGATTTCCGGAAAAGCCGCCCATGGCTGGGCGGCTTTTCGTTTTTTCTCCCTCCGACAGGGGCAAGCAAGGCAAACCGCCGGCCCCGTCGGCCGGCTTCGCCGCGAAGGGACGCCGTCCCCGGCACTGCCGCCTCGCCGGCGGGCTGCCCACCTCCCCTTTTCGTCTTGCCATCCGATGACGAATGTTTCGAACCAGCCGGACGGGTTGACGACATGTCGCCAATCGAATAGTCGGTATAAATACGGCGAACCGGAACGCGCGAAAGCATTCCAAAGATTGCACGGAGAATACGGGAAGTCCTCAGTGCGTATGACGTCACGTCCATCTCGTCGCAAGGCGAAAGGGGGCACGGTCATGAAGTCACGGCATCTTCTTCTCATGTTCGTTTTGTCTTTTGTGCTGCTCTTGTCGGGACAGGGCCTGTGCCTGCAAGACGCCCCATATTCCGACGCGCAATTGAGCGTCGCCATGGATATGATGCTGCGCAACTTCACTCAGGAGAAGGATAAGGGCAAAAAGGATCATCGCAATAGGACATATCTTTCCGGAGTGATCGTCGCTTCCCCATCTTTCATGGGGTATCCCGCTTGGTTTTCCGGCTGTCACAACTACGAGCGCGTCTGGCTGCGCGACGCGGCCATCGCCATGTCGACGTTGACGGACATCTACAAGACTTCAAAAGGACAAAATCCCTCCTTGCCGGCGGCGCCCAAGCTCTGGGGCATCGAAAAATTCGACGCCGTCCCCTTTTTCAAATCCTACATCACGTTCGCCGGCGAAACCCAGAAGGACATCGGCGTCGAAGGCTGCGACAAGGCGGACTCGCAGTATGCTCACGCGGTGTTCGGCGTGGACGGCAAGCAGGATCCCTGGGGAGCTCAGACCGACGGCCCGGCCCTGCGGGCGATCTCCATCATGAAAATCCTGGACGTCGCAACGCCCGCCGAACTCGGCCTAAAGGACGAAGAGCTGTATACTCGTTACCAACCTTGCGCCAACATGGGCATCCTCAAAAGGGACCTGTGCTATGTGACCAAATCCCCGGACAAGGTGGCGTATGACCTCTGGGAGGAGGTGCCGGATGTGTTCTTCTTCAACAGCCTCGCGCAGTACGAAGCGCTTATTCGTGGCCTGAAGGTCGCCGGCAAATACGAAGATGGATCGTTTGTGGAGGAAATGAAATTCGCCAAGGATAATCTTGCCAAGTCACTGGCCGCGAAATTCTGGCGAACCGACAAGTGCCAAGGTTATTATGCGCATTGGAGCAAGACGGATAGTTGCCCAAACAAACGAAACAGGTCTGTTTACAATAACGAAAATTGCATCAATATCAGCACGATTCTTCCTTTTACCCTTACAGACGACACGCCCATCAACATTGCGAGCGAAAACTCCTTGCGCAATGCCGACGCCGTTCGCAAGGCCTTTTGCTACACATCCTGCGACAACGGGGATAGGAAGCCTCAAGCGCGTTACGAGATCGATGACGGATCGAACGGCTTCTGCATGTATCTGGGAAGATACCCAGGCGATGTTTTCGACGGCGGCGACGACACGACTTCCAACCCCTGGGTTCTGAGCACGGTGTCGATGGCGCATTTCTATTACAAACTCGCCAGAGTGATCACGGAGCAGTGCGCACTGTCCGTCACGCCGGACGTCCTTCCGTTTTTTTCCTTTATCCTGCACGTCGACTCGAACAGGAATCCGGACAAGGCGACGTTTGACGCACTGCAGAAGGTGGCGGCCTCATCGACGCATGGCGTGAGCGATAGGACTTTATTGAAAAAACTGGCCGAAAGCCTCGCCCTGGAGGGGGATGCCCTGATCGGCGCGGTCAAATTTTATTTTCCGGGCCCCATGGACTTCGATGGCAAAAAAACATGGCTGCCGGAACAGATCAATGCAAAACGCGAAGCGCCGCAGCACCACATGCGCAGCGCACAGGACCTGACCTGGAGTTATGCAGCGCTGCTGTCCGCCATGCTCGAACGCAAAATGCTGGAGCACGCTCTGGAAACATATCCTGCAAACTGTCAGTGACCTGCTTTCTTGATGCATGGTGTTGGAACAAATTCGGCAATCTGAAAACGCCATGCCCACCTCGGCGTTTCGGCACGCCGCCCTCCCAAAAATCTCCTGGAGCTCTGGCAGGTTGCACGGTCGGCTTCTTCGCCAGGATGACGCGGTTCGCTCTTTCCGCTACAGAGGCCACCATGCAGGAGCCACTGGGGACCTCTCGGCCGGCGGGCCTTCGGGCGCAGGCCCTTCCGTTCCCACCTCAAAACAGAGCCCAGACAGAAAGGAAACCGCATGGCCCAAGCCTCCCACCCGTCAGTTTTTACGGACACTTCCATACAGTTCCTGCAGGAATTGGCCGACAACAACAACCGGGAATGGTTCACGCAGCACAAGCGTGCGTATGAACAAGTCGTCCTGGCTCCCATGCGGCAACTTTTGGCAACGCTCGCTCCGGCCATGCTCGACATCGATCCCGAACTGGACGTCAACCCGCGCTACGGCGCGATCTCGCGAGTCGTCCGCGATATCCGATTTTCTCGGGACAAGTCGCCCTATCGCGTGAACCAGTGGATCGCGCTGAAACGGCCGGAAAAAGATTGGTCGACCCGACCGGCATTCTTCATGGAATTTTCTCCCGAAGGCTACCGTTACGGCATGGGGGCCTATGCGGCGACGGCGGCGGGCATGCGCGCTATAAGAGCCCATATCGAGTCCGCTCCCGGAAAGTACCTTCAAGCCATGGAGCAAGCCCGGCAAGCCGGGTACGCCGTCGAGGGAGATCGCTACAAGCGGCCACGGCTTCCAGAGGGACAGCCTGACCTGATTCTGGAGTGGTACCGAAGGAAGAACATCTATGCCGTCATCAACAAGCCGCTCGATGCGGACTTCTTCAGTCCGGAGTTCGCCGCTCTTCTTGAAAAGGCATTTGCGGCCGCGGCTCCGCTCTATCATTTGCTGCTGATCGCGAAGGCGAACGAGCAATCGCCACAGGAGAAGGAAGCGAAAACAGAGCAAGAAGCGGCGTGGTGAGGGAAAGGCAGGCCCAGAGTCCGGTTCGCGCCTGAAGCCCTGACCGTGGCGCGCTGGACGCCAAGCCGACGCTGGCCCCGCCCCGAGAGGACAGACCGAGAATGGCCGGCGGCGCAGACGGACTGCATCCTGCCGGGCCCGATCCGGTTCGGGCGATGGAACGATTTTCGGTCAGGCCGACGGCCTATCCAGAGGGACCGCGAAGTCGTTCGCCCGCCGCGTACGCATTTCACGGAAAGATCCCACGCGACGCGAACCAGGAAGAGACCGTGCGAGCGATCGTGGCATGGGCACCTTGACAGGGACGCATAACGGACCGAATTGGAAGAATGGCAGAGGAGGCTTCCCGGATGGCAACCGGAAATGTGAGCCAACGCCTCTTTCCAAGGAGAAACCCATGTCCAGGAACATATCCCGGCTGCTCCTCGTTCTCGGCCTCTTGGTCGCCAGCGCGGCCTCGGCCTGGGCGGAGGACATCGCCGTCAAGGTGCTGCAAAAGGAGGGCGTCGGGTCCTACCTCGCCGACGGCAAGGGCCTGACGCTGTACTATTTCACCAAGGATTCGCCGGGCAAGTCCGTGTGCACGGGCGAATGCCTCGGCAAGTGGCCGCCGCTCATGTCCGAGGGCGTGACGGCCGGTACGGGGCTTGAGGCCAAGGACTTCGGCACGCTGGCCAGGGACGACGGCAAGCAGGCGACCTACCGCGGCTATCCCTTGTATTATTTCTTCAAGGACGCCAATGCCGGCGACACCAACGGCCAGGGCGTGGCCGGCGTGTGGTTCGTCATCGACCCGGCGAACTTCCCGCCGAAGAAGTAGCCCGGGACGCCGCGTTCGTAGCGTTGTTGCGAAGCAGCCTCGCTTTTTCAGACGGACGCGCGTCACAGTCGACATTCAAACACACCGTTCAGGCCCGGGAGCGCAACCACGCTTTCGGGCCTTTTGAATCGCTTTCGGACTGATCCCTGAGAGAAAGCCTGTCCGTCACGCTGTGGCGACTCCTGGCTGTTCCGCTGGCTCGGTAATCCCCTGAAAAGCGTGAGGCCGGCGTACGCCCTGATGGTTGCACCGCGCCTCTGGCTCCTGCCCCTGGTCTCTCAAGCCTGCTACGGTACTACGGCGCGGGTCCTTTTTCGCCCGTGGAGGAGTCCGCGTGTGGGCGTTCCCGTGGCCGATCCGGACGTCCTGTGGAGATCGTGCGAACGGTGTATTCCTTCGCCCCGTGCATCGCCTGCGCGGTGCCTCTGATGGAGTCTGACCGGGTACGGGGGTGATTCCGTTGGTGTCGGGGGGCCGCCCGGGGTGGCGTAGCCGGCAGGGGGCGCGGGAGGGTGGCCGGGCGGTTCCGGTCGGGGGTCTGGCCAAAACAAAACGGCCCGGCTGCTTTTGGCAACCGGGCCGTTTTTAAAAGAGCCCTGGCGG
>JAEWCY010000193.1 GCA_023390395.1 Pseudomonadota bacterium
GCCCTGGCCGGGCCGCTCGCCTCGGGCGCGGCCGCGCCGCCCCTGCCGGGCTGCCTGGCCCTGGGCGGGCCGTTGCCCTGGGCCGAGGCCAGCCTCTTCGCCGTCCCGCTCGGGGCCGTGGCCCGGGGCGACGGTGCGGGCCAGGAACTCGACGCCGCCATTTTCGACCACGCCGCCGGGGAGGAATGGGCATGACGGACATGGGCTTTTCCCTGGAACTGGAGAGCGGCGCGCTGACCGGCCATGCCGGCCTGCCTTCCCTGGCCGCCTGCATCCACGACGGCGCGATCCTGCTCGCCGACGCGGACGGCCTGTACCGCGTGGGCGGCGAAGACGACGACGGCGCGGCCATCGCCATGCGTCTGGCCCTGCCGGCCACGGACTGCGGCCTGCCCGGCCTCAAGCGCCTGGCGGCCGTGGTCGTGGAGGGCGTGGTCGCGGGCGAACTCGCCGTGTCGGCCCGAAGCGGGGCCGGCGAGACCCTGTGCGGCCGGCTCGGCCCGGTGGGGGAGGGGGAGCTTCCGGGGCGCGGCGCGGCCCGGCTCGGCCGGGGCCATGCCGACGCCTGGCGGGTGTCCCTGGAAAGCGAGGACGGCGCGGCCCTGGACATCGGGGCCGTGGCCCTCGTGGTCACGCCCCTTGACCGGAGGCTGCCGTGAACGCGGATTTCCGGCCGACGCCCAGGCTGCGCCTCGTGGGTGGCCCGGACGAGGGCGAAAGGCTCATGGCCCTTCGCGGCCTGGCTTTTCGGGAGCTCGAGGCCATGCGCCGGGAGAACCGCCTCGATCTGCCGGTCTATTCCCGGACGCTGCGCCTGGACGGCGGCGAGACCGTCGCGTGCCGCCGCATCGGCGACCTCGACGAGGTGGAGATCGCGGCCCCGGCCCGGCGGCGAGAAGCGCCGCGCCCGCGTCCGCTGCCCACGGCGCGCCCGCGCGAAGCGGGCTCCTTTTTCGCCATCCCGGATTGTCTGGCCCGCTACGAGGGCTACGACAGCCTGGAAAACGCCGTTCCCGACGGGGATCTCGCCGGCTGGAGCCTGGGGCTCGGCAACGACGTCGTGGTCGTTTCCCCGGGCGAGGTCGGCCTGCCCGAGCCCGAGGGCCTGCCGCAAGCCGGCCTCGACCGGCGGCGCGGCGTGTTCGTGCTGCCGGGCGGCGCGGCCTCGGGGCTGCTCTACGGACGCGACCACATTCCCGACGACGCGCCCTTTTCCGTGAGCTGCCTGGTGCGGCTGCGCGAAACCCTGGCCTACGACTACACCTACGACGACCGGGACGTGGCCAACCCCTTTCGCGTCTACCTGCTGCGAAGCGGGGACGGCTCGGACTACGTCTGGGATTGCCCGGGCTCCATTTCGCCGCTGCTGGGGTTTTGCTCGCCGCACCTGCACCCGGACTGGTCGGCCGAGGTCACCTACCCCTGGGCGCCCTGGAACGCGGACTACGCCGCCAATACGGAAAGGCTGCTCGGCGCGAAACGCGTGGACACGGCCTGCGACGGCGCGCCGCTGCTGGCCGGCGAGGCCTGGCGCGACGGGCGCGGGGCGGACTATCCCCACCCCTTCGGCTTCGTCCTCGGCCTGCAGGCAGCCGGGCTGTTCGTCTATGGCGGCGACCGGCTCCTCGGCGCGCGCCTGTCCAACTTCGAGAGCCAGTTCGGCTACGCCCCGGCCGTGAGCGACCGCCTGGCGCTCGGCGTGTGGCACCATGTGGTCCTGACCCATGCCGCAAGCGGCCTGGTGCGGCTTTACGTCGCCGCCGCCGACGCGGCCGAGGCCATGCTCTACGAGGGCGACCAGCCCCTTTGCGCTTTGGACGCGGCCTGCGCCTACCAGGCCAGCGGGGTCAACGCCTGGACCCTGCGAAACGGCGCGAGCGGCGCGGCCATCGGGGCCTACCGCATGAACCCGGTCATGGACGTCTGCCTGCCGCGCTTTTTCCACTACGCCTTGTCTCCGGCCCAGGCCTACCTGCTGCAACTCGAGGCCCTGACGGGGCTTTTCGTGGCCGACGACCACGAGGCGGCCCAGGCCGCCGCCCTGGGGCTCACCCCCATCACCATCCCCAAGGAGGCGTCATGAGCGATTCCACCGGCGCGGCCGGCATCGTCCGCAACAAGTTCGACACGGCGCAAAACTACGCCAGCGACGCCTGGTACTCGGCCATCGCCTTTCTGGACCGCCTGGGCGGCGTGGCCAAGCTGACCTACCCTTCCGTGGACCTGCCGGAGCTGCCCGGCGCGCCGGAATACCCCGGCGTGCCCGACGTGCCGGCCCTGATCGGCGTGTCGCTGGGCGACGTGGCCGCGCCGGGCGCGCCCGGGCTTGCCGCCGCTGCCCTGGACGGGCTGTCCGTGCCGGAATTTTCCGTCACGCCGCCCGAGCTGGTCCTGCCCGGGGAGCCGGACGTGGCCTGGCCCGAGGCCCCGGGCGACGCGCCCTCCCTGCCCGACGTGGAAACCCCGGCCGATCCGGCCGTCGTCCTGCCCGATCCGCCGGTCTTCGATCCCGTGGCCATCCCCGAGCTGCCCGGCCCCATCACCCCGACCTTCGAGGGCGAGCGGCCGCCTCTGCCCGAACTCGTCGCCCCGGGCAACCTCTTCGTCGTGCCGCGCGAGGCGGCCTACGACTCCTCCCTGCGCCAGGCCCTGGCCGCGCGCCTGGAAGGCGAGGTGCGCGCCGGCGGGGCGGGCTTCGGCCCGGAACTGGAGCAGGGGCTGTGGGAGCGGGCGAAAAACCGTCTGGAGGACGAGCTGGCGACGCGGCTCAAGGAGCTTTCCGACGGCTTCGCCGCCCGGGGCACGGCCGCCCTGTCCGGCCCCCTGGCCGACGCCCTGCGCCGGGCCTATGCCGACCATGCCGAGAAGGCCGCCGCCGGCAACTTGGACATCCTGGCCCGCCAGGCCGACATGGCGGCGCAAAACGGCCGGGCCGCCGTGGCCGACGCCCTGGCCCTGGAAGCGCAGGGCATCGAACTCTTCAACCAGGCGGCCTCGCGCGCCTTCGAGGGAGCCAGGGCCCTGGCCCAGTACGGCTACGAGGCGCTTCACGCCGAGGTGGCCGTGCACAACGCCCAGCTCGCCCGCTACCAGGCCGACGCGGCCGTGTTCGAGGCCCGCATCCGGGCGGCCCTGGCCGATCTCGAGGCCTACAAGGCGCGGCTCGACGGGGCGCGCCTCTCCGGCGAGGCCCAAAAACGCGCCGCCGACCTGTACCTGGCCGAGCTTTCCGGCGCGACCACCCTCGTCGCCCTCTACAAGGCCCGCATGGAGGGCGCGGCGGCCAAGGCCTCCTTAAGCCGCGACCGCGTGAGCGCCTACGAGGCGCAAGTGCAGGCCTACGTGGCCACGGTCAACGCCAATACCGCCCGCTACAACGCCCAGGCCGCGGCCATGGCCGGCCAGGAGGCCAAGGCCCGGGTCTACGCCGAGCAGGTGCGCGCCTACGGCGAGCGGGTGGCCGCGGCCAAGGCCGTGGCCGAGACGCGGCTGGCCGTTTCCGGCGAGGAGAACCGGGTGAAGCTTGAGGCCTACAAGGTCGACGTGGCCCGCTACGAGGCCGAGCTGGCCGGGGCCAGGGCCGCGGCCGAGGTGCTGCAAAAAGACAAGGAACTTTCGCTTCGGGCCTACGAGGCCGGGCTCGCCGCCCGGCGCGACCAGGCCGAGCTGCGCTCCAAGGACCATGCCGCCCAGGTGGACGCCTACCTCAAGGCGGCCGAGGTCTCCATCAAGGAGGCCGACATGCTCCTCCAGAATTCCCTGGGCGAGCTGCGCCTGGAGGCGGAGAAGATCCGTTCCGGCGCCCAGGTTTCGTCCCAGATGGCGGCCAGCGCCCTCAGCTCCGTCAACGCCTCGGCCCAGATCGGCTACAGCGAGTCCATCGGCCAGCGCACCAACACTTCCACCACCGAGTCCACCCAGCGGTCCGTCAGCGAAACCACCTCCAATTCCAACGGATTCCGCGAAAGCTACAACCACAATTACAACTACAAAGCCTAACCCCACCCGGCACCGCAGGAGGTATCATGGCCAACCGCATCTACGCATCCTTCAAGCAGGGCCTTGGCCAGGGGCTTTTCGCCCTGGACGGCGACACCCTCAAATGCGCCCTGCTCACGAGCGCCCACGTTCCGGACGCCGGGCACGCCGCCTTCGCCGACGTGGCCCCGGCCGAGGCCTCGGGCGCGGGCTACGCGGCCGGCGGCGCGGCTCTTTCCGGCGTGACCTGGGGCGTGTCCGGCGAGGCCGCCGTGCTGGACGCGGCCGACCCGTCCTGGCCCGGGGCCACGCTGACGGCCCGCTACGCCGTGGTCTACGCCGCCAAGACGGCCGGGGGCAGGACCAACCCCCTGCTGTGCCTGCTCGATTTCGGCCAGGACATGGGCGTGACCGGCGGGACGTTCTCGGTGGTCTTCGACGTGGCCGGCGTCCTGGTCCTGGAGTAGCCGTGGTCACGCCATGGGTGGATGCGGCCGTCGCCTGGACCGATGGGGCGTCGGGGTTCGCGGCCGATGCCGTGGCCGTGCCTGTCGCGGCCTGCCGGGCGGAGTTCGGCGCTGGCGCGGCCACAGTGGCGGCCGGGGCCGGTTGTCCGGCAGCCGTCTTCGCCGCCAGGACCATGCCTGTGGCCGCTGCGGCGATTGCCCGCGCCCCTTGTTCCCGGGCTGCGTGCGTCGCGACCGCGCAGGGGCGGGGGATGCCCCGGGCGGTCGCGACGGTGGCCCATGCCCTGGCGCGGGGGGAGGCTTTCCCGGCCCAGGCCGTCGGTTGGGTCGCGGCCCGGCCGGCCCCGGCCGGACTGACTCTGGCCGCGCCCGAGTGCCTGGCCGGCACGGGCGTGCGCGAAGTGGTCCGGTTGTCGTCCCCCATCGCCACGCGCTTGGTGCTGCCAAGCCCCATCCGTCCGGTTGTGGTCCTTTCGTCCCTGGTCGAGATCGAACAAACCTGAGGGGGAGCCATGCAAAGCGTTTACCAAGGCGACGCCGGGATCGAGCTCCTGGTGGACTGCGGCCGGGACATCGCCGGCGCGTCGGACCCGGCCCTGCTCGTGCGCGCGCCTTCGGGCGCGGTGCACGCCTTTGCCGGGAGCCTGGTCGAGGCCGACGGCGTCACGCGCCGTATCCGCTACGTCACCCGGGCCGGCGACCTGGCCGAGGCCGGCGTCTACCGCGTCCAGGCTTCGCTGACGCTGGGCGGCTGGTCCGGAACCGGCCGCACGGCGACGTTTGCGGTGCGCGCCCGGTTCTCCTGACGGCTTCGGCCCCGCGACGGCATCTTTTCCCGATAGCCACGAACCTATGGGATCCTCGGAGGGAGCCTCATGAACGCCAGTTTCCTCGGCACGAACACTTTCGCCGTCGCCGGCGACAAAACGGACGCCCTGCAGCCCGGGGTGCGCGTCCTGGCCGACTGCGGCGCGGATGGCGCGCGCTGCGGCACGGTGTCCGCCGCCTCTTTCGACGCCGGCGCGGACCGGACCACGGTGACCCTGGCCATGGACGCGGACGGGCTCACGGCCGATCTTGCCTCCGTGCTCCACGGCAACGACATTCCGGCCTCGCTGGCCCACCACGGCCACGCCGGCCCGGCCGACGGCGGCATGGTGGCCCACGGCGCGCTTTCCGGCGTCGGGGCCAACAGCCACGACGCCATCGACGCCTTCATGGCCGCCAGGGCCGCCCCCTCGGGCTTGGCCACGCTGGACGGGAACACGCTGGTCATCCAGAACCCGGCCAATGCCACGGCCACGCCCGGCGGGACCAAGATCGTCATGTCCGATGCCTCGGGCACGGTCGATGCCTGGGTCTCCGAGGCGACGGCGAGCGCCAAGGGCAAGGTGCAGCTTGCCACGGCGGCGGAAACCGCCGCCGGCGTCCTCGCCGCCAAGGCCGTCACGCCGGCCGGATTGGCCACGTCGGCCAAGGGGCTTCTCGCGGCCAATACGACCATCTACGTGGCCACGACGGGAAGCGACGCGACAGGCGACGGCTCGTCTGCAGCGCCGTTCGCGTCCATCGCGCAAGCGCTGGCCAGCATCAAAAACAAATTGATCGCCTCGGGCGTGTTGGTAACGATCCAGGTGGCGGACGGGACGTACTCGATTTCGAGCACGATCGTCATCAACCACCCTGACGCGAACAAAATCCAAATCCTTGGAAACATGTCCGCCGAAACGAGCGTGGCAATTTCTGCCATAAACACGACGGCCAAGACGATCACGGTCGTTGGGAATTACGTCTCCAACGCCGACG
>JAEWCY010000206.1 GCA_023390395.1 Pseudomonadota bacterium
TTCCAGAGGTCGGCCGGCTGCACGGCGGGCATGAGGATTTCCAGCGCCCCGGCCCGGTCCATCTCCTCGCGCACGATCTTGGCGACGTTGTTGAGCGCCTTAAGCCCCAGGGGAAGGTAGGTGTAGACGCCGGCGGTGAGCTTGCGGATCATGCCGGCGCGAAGCAGCAGCTTATGGCTGACGACCTCGGCCTCGGCCGGGGTTTCCTTGAGGGTGGGGGCGTAGTAGCGGCTCAGTCGCATGCGGATTCCTTTTTTTCGGTGAGATAACGTTCCAGTTCTTCCATGAAGGCGGGGATGAGGTTGGCCCCGCCGCGCACCTTGCCGAGCACCTCGCCCTTGCGGAAGATGATGCCGCAGTCGCGGCCGCCGGCGATGCCGATGTCGGCCTCCCGGGCTTCGCCCGGGCCGTTGACCACGCAGCCCATGACGGCCACGGTGAAGACTTCGGTGACGCCGCGAAGCCGCTCCTCCACGGCCTCGGCCAGGCCGACGAGGTCGATCTCGGTGCGGCCGCAGGTGGGGCAGGAGATGATTTCCGGCCCCCGGGCGCGGATGTCCAGGGCGCGCAGGATCTCGTAGGCCACGCCGATCTCGGTCACGGGATCGCCGGTGAGCGAGACGCGCAGCGTGTCGCCAAGTCCCTCGGCCAGGAGAATCCCCAGGCCCACGGCGGATTTGACCGCGCCGCGCATGGGCGTGCCGGCTTCGGTCACGCCGATGTGCAGGGGATAATCGACCTTTCGCGCCAGCAGGCGGTAGGCGGCCACGGTGCGCGGCACGCTGGAGGACTTGAGCGAGACCTTGATGTCGTGAAAGCCCCGCCGTTCGAGGAGCGCGATGTGGGTGAGCGCGCTTTCGACCATGGCCTCGGGCGTGGGGCCGCCGTGCTTGGCGAGCAAATCCTTTTGCACCGAGCCGGAGTTGACGCCGATGCGGATGGGCGCGCCGTGGTCCTTGGCGGCGGCGACCACCGCGTCCACGGCCGCCTCGGAGCCGATGTTGCCGGGATTGATCCGCAGCGCGTCGATGCCGGCGGAAAGCGCCGCCACGGCCAGGCGGTGGTCGAAATGGATGTCGGCGACAAGGGGCGCGTCGGCGCCGGCCCGGATGGCGGCGAGCGCCTTGGCCGCGTCGTCGTTGAGCACGGCCAGGCGCACGATCTCGCAGCCGGCCTCGGTCAGGGCGCGAATTTGCGCGAGCGTGGCCGCGACGTCGCGCGTGTCGGTGTTGGTCATGCTCTGGACGCGCACGGGGTTGTCGCCGCCGATGCCGACGCCGCGTATGGTCAGCGGCCGGGTGGGGCGGCGGGCGGGAGCTTGGGAGTCGTGGTGCATGGAAGAACCGGGTTCTGGTTTCGCGGCCTCAGCCGCCCTCGGTCACGCGGGTGACGTTGAGGTAGGTTTCGTCGGCGGCCTTTTTCGACACCGAGCCCTCGATGCGGCAGGCGGCGTCCTTCTTGCCCAGGGCGAAGAGCTTTTCGATGACGTCCTTGGCGGTGACGTCGTCGCAGATCATATAGGTCTTCTTGTCCGTCGTCTCGAAGGACAGGCAGATGGTCTCGGTCTTGGGATACTGGAACACGCCCGTGGCGCGCCCGGTCAGGTTCACGGCCTCGCCCGCCTGGGCGGCGGCCCCGCACAGCAGCACGGCCAGGGCAAGGGCCCGCAGCAAACATCGCATCAATCAAACCTCCTTGACGCGCCCCGGCGGGTCGTCGCCGGGAAAACGGTCGCCGCCCTTTCCTGCCGACGGCCCGCCGATCAGGCCCAGAAGCCAGATCAGGAGGGCGACGGCGGCGGCGTGGTAGATGACGTCCTGGCGCAACAGCCACGCGAGGACCCCGCGAAAGGCTCCGTCGGGCAGGGAAAAGACCCAGCGCACCGCGGCGTCGGGCAGGTAGTTTCCCAGGGGCCAGTCGAGCCACAGCCCCTCCCGCCAGGCCACATACGCCTTCATGCCGATCAGGCTGTAAAGCGCCGCCAGGCTGCACCAGAGGCAGCCCCGGCCAAGCAGGTCGCGTCGCGTCGTCATGGAAGAGCCCGTCACCGGTCGTGGTTTCGCGGTGGCGGCAATATACGGAGGCCGGGGCGGCGTGTAAACGCCCGTTTAGGCCGAACCGGCCGCCCGGGCGGAATCGGCGGCGACCCGGTGGGCCAGATGGGCCAGGGCGTCGTCGCGTCCGCCGAAACACGGGGCCTTGGCCGTGATGCCGAGCCTGTCGAGCACCCTGGCGAAATTGTCCGAAAGCCCGCACAGGGCCACGGGCCGCCCGCCGCCCCCGGCGTCTTCGGCGGCCTGGACCAGGAGGTCGAGGCCCGCGCCGTTGATCGAGGCGTCGGGGCTGAAGACGAAAAGGAGCTTGGCCGCTTCCTCGGCCCGCCGGACCGCCTGGCTGAGGTAGGGCTCGGTCTCGCCCGTCAGGCTGCCGTGGATGGTGATGACGGCCACGTCGCCGCTTTTCTCCACGGCGACGACGTCCTCGCCGTGGCCGGCCTCGGCCTGGTCCAGGCGGGCGTTGGCCCGGGCCAGGGCCGCTTCCAGGGCCTCGCGGCGGATGGGCTTGTCGATGAAGTCCGTGGCCCGCAGGCCCAGGGCGGCCAGGGCCAAGTCCACGTCGCCGTGGCCGGTGATGACCACGACCTCGGTCAGCGGCCGGCGTTCCTTGACGGCGCGCAACACAGCCAAGCCGTCCATGCCCGGCATCTTGACGTCCGTGAGCACGATGGGGGGCTGGCGGGCGTCGAAGATGGCCAGTCCTTCCTCGCCGCTGGCGGCGGTCAGGACGGGATAGCCATACGCGCCAAGGTAGAGTTCGAACATCCTGAGGGTGGGCCGCTCGTCGTCGATGACCAGAATGGTGCGCATGGCGTGCTCCCGGGTATGCCGCCTCCCTTGTGGCCGTCGGCCGGGGGAAACGTCAAGCCCCTTGCGGGCCCGGATCGCGGGCCGCGGGAAAGGTCAGCCGGAAGGTGCAGCCGCCGCCGGGCGTTTCCGTGGCGTGAATGTCGCCGCCGTAATCCTTGACGATGCCGTAGGTGATGGCCAGCCCGAGCCCCATGCCCTGGCCGGCCTGCTTGGTGGTGAAGAAGGGCTCGAAGATCTTGTGGCGCACGCTCTCCGGAATGCCGCTGCCGTTGTCGGCCACGACGACCGCCACGCGGCCTTCCTCCATGCGCGTGGCGATGGCGATGGTCCGGGGCGCGGCGTGCTCGGGCCGGAGCTGGCCGGCCAAGGCGTCGCGGGCGTTGACCACGAGGTTGAAGAACACCTGCTCCAGGCGGTTGGCGTGGGCCTTGATGGCCGCGACCTCGCGGAGGTCCAGGGACACGGCGATGTCCTGGAGGGACAGCTCGTGGCCGATGATGGCGAACACGCCCCGGATGGGGTCGTTGATGTCCACGTTTTCCAGATGCGGCTGGGATTTGCGACCGAAATCGCGCAGATGGGCGATGATGGCCGCCGCCCGGTCCACCTGCTCGCTGATCTGGGCGGAGACGGCGTCCAGGTCCTCGGCCGGCGGCCGTCGGCCGGACTCGACGAGCAGGCGCAGGTAGTCGCTGCCCATCTTGATGGCGTTGAGCGGCTGGTTGAGCTCGTGGGCGATGCCGGCGGACATTTCGCCGAGCGTCTTCATCTTGCTCGCCTGGATGAGCTGGGCGTCCTTTTCCACCAGCTCGGTGACGTCGGTGGCCGAGACGATGACCGCGTCGCGGCCCCGGTAGGCGATGCGGCAGGCGTGGAGGTTGACGTAGAGGGGCTCGCCGCCTTTTTTCACGTGGCGCTGCTTGGGGAAAAGCACCCGGTCCGGGGCGTCGCGGTCGGCGAGGTAGGCGGCCACGCCGCTCGCCCCGGCGTCGGGCTCCAGGTCGCCGACGAAGCGGTCCAGGAGTTCCTTGCGGGCGTAGCCGTAGGCGTCCTCGGCCTGGGAGTTGGCGTCGAGGATGCGGCCGCTGGCGGCGTCCACGACCAGCACCGGATCGGGGTTGCTGTCGAAAAGCGAACGGTATTTCTCCTCGGACTCGCGCAGCCGGCGGCGGTAGAGGCGCATGCTCCAGATCATGTTGCCGAAGGACTCGGCCAGCTGGGCCACCTCGTCGCCGCCGCCGCCCTTGCGGTAGAAGCGGCACTCGCGGCAGGTGGGGGCGTTGTCCAGGCTTCCGGCCAGGAGCTCGCCCCGGCTCTGGTCGAAGTGCCAGCAGGGCAGGTCGGTGTCGGCGTAGGCCGGGCAGTCCCTGGGCGCCGTGTCGCGAAGCCCGAGCAGGGCCGCCGGCTCCTCCAGGCTTCCCCGGCTCACGGCGTCGGCGGCCTGGGTCAGGCGGGTGATGGGCCGGGCCACGGCGTTGGACAGGCGCAGCACGATGAGGAACATGACCACGGTCACGGCGGCGATAAATCCCAGAAACGTGGTGCGCAGCGTCCCCACCAGGGAGTCGATGTGGCTCTTGGACAGGCCCACGTGGACCGCGCCCAGGGTATAGATGCCCTCGCGCACGGGCACGGCGATGTCGATGGCCTGCCCCCCCTCGAAATCGACCAGCCGGATGCTCGATTCCGCGCCGTCGGGCACGGGATTGACGTGCAGCAGATCCTTGGGAAAGGGGCGGATGAAGGTGTTGGCCAGGACGCGGCCCTCGGTGTCCACGATGAAGATGTAGGACACGAGGATGCGGCGCTCGCCGAGCTGGGCGGCGTCGAAGACCAGGCTCACCAGGTTGGCCCGGTCCTTGTCCAGGATGAAGCCGCTGGCCCGCTCGGACAAGCTCTGGCCGATGGCCACGCCGCGCTGCTCGAGCTCCCGGTTGAGGCTCGTGACGAGAATCCAGCGGGCGAGCAGCGCGATGACCGCGCTGACGAGCAGCACCACGGCCATGGCCCCGCCGAACATCTTGAGCTTGAGGCTGACCCGCCGGTGGGCGAACATGCTATTCCCCCGCCCCGGCCGGGGCCGCGGCCGGCGCGGCCGCGCCGCCAAGCCCGGCGCGCACGCTCGCCCAATCCGTCACCAGCTTGAAGACGCCCCCCTCCAGGCGGGTGAAATAGACCCGCTCCAGGCCCTGGTGGCGGTCCCTGGAAAAGCTCACCGGACTGGCGATGCCCACGGAAAAATCCTGGATGGACTCGATGGCGTCCAGAAAACGCTCGCGGGTGAGGTCGCGGCCGGCCCGGCGCAGGCCCTCCACCAGCACCCTGGCGTTGATGAAGCCCTCCAGGCCCACCAGGTTGGGCCGTTCGTCGGGATAATAGCGGCCAAGCAGGCGGGCGTACTCCACCACGCCCGAAAGAAGCCCCCCGGTCTCGGGCAGCCCGGGCGGCGGCACCACCTGGGACATCAAAAGGGGCGTGTCGTCGTCGGGCCCGAGGATGCGGGCCATCTCGTCGGCCCCGACGAAGGAGACGGCGTAGAAAAGGCCCTTGTAGCCCCGCTCCCGGGCGAACCGGATGGCCTTGGCGCAGGGGCCCGACGTGCCGATCATGACGATGGCCTTGGGATCGGACTCGAGCAGGCGCGAGAGCCCCTCCTCCACGTCCATGGTTCCCCGGATGTAGGAGCCCCGGGCCACCGGGGCCAGGCCGTGGGACTTGAGCGCCATCTCCGTGCCCCGCAACCCGTCGAAGCCGTAGGCGTCGTACTGGTAGAAGACGGCCACCCGGTCGAGGCCGAGGTCGCGCACCATGTGCTCCACGGCGGCGGCGGTCTCCTGGTAGTAGGAGGGGCGGATGTTGACGATGACGCGGCGAAAGGGCGTGCGCAACGCGTCGGCCCCGGTGAAGCTGCCGACCAGCGGCACCCTGGCCTCTTCCAGAAGGGGCACGATCTTGGCCGTGGTCGGCGTGCCCACGTAGCTGAACAGGCAAAACACCCGGTCGTCCACGATCAGGCGCTGGGTGTTGGCCACGCAGCGCGGCGGATCGTAGCCGTCGTCCAGGGCCAGGACCTTGACGCGCCGTCCGGCCACCCCGCCGGCGTCGTTGACGGCGTTGATGCAGGACAGCGCCCCGAAGAGCGTCTGGCGGCCGAGGTAGCTGGCGTGGCCGGTCAGGGGCAGGGACGAGCCCACGAGCACCTGGTCGTCGGTGACGCCCGGCACGCGCGCGGCCAGCTCCTCCGACGTCGGGGAACGCGAACAGGACGCCAGGAAAACCAGAAGGACGGGGACGAGGGCCGACCAGACCCGGGCTCGCGGCAGGCATGCTGTCATGACGGGGGCATACCAGATCGGTTTTTCCGGTCAACCGTGACCGGGGACGACCGGCCGGTCCGGGAGGCCGTGGCAGCGGCCTCCCGAAGCGGACGGAGGGGAACACGCGCCGGCCGGCGATGCGGCGAGGCGGCGCGTCGCGCCCCCGCGATCCGCCGGGCGGATCGCGGAGACAACCTTGGAGTCGCGTTTCTCCTGAAGGATGCCGTCGCATCCTTCAGGGACGTCGGCCTAACCGAAGACGCGCAGCGGGCGCAGGACCTTGGCGAAAAGGGCCTTGCGCGTCAGCAGCGGCGGCGCGGCGTCGCCGAACTGGACGTATTTGTAGTAGGCGCTCGGCGGCTGCGGGCACAGGAAGACGCAGCGCACCGAGGACGCGTCCACGAGCTCGGCCTTGGGATGGGTCGGCTTGAGCTTGGCCAGGCGCTCGGCGGCCATGGCCAGCATCTCGTCGCGGTCGCCGAAGTTCATGGTCCCCGTGGGACAGGTCTTGACGCACGACGGCAGCAGGCCGGCATGGACCCGGTCGTTGCACATGTCGCACTTGTACATGAGCTTGGTGGCCGCATCCACGCGCGGGATGTCGTAGGGGCAGGCCTCGCGCACGGCGGCGGCGTTGAGCCCCTTGCACTTGTCGGTGAAGACCACCGCGCCCGTGGCCTGGTCCTGGACAATGGCCTCCGGGACCTCCGAATCGCCCACCATCTTGCAGGGCGCGTCCAGGCAATGGCGGCACTGGTCCGGGAAGAAGAGCCAATGGAACTTCCCGTCGATGGTGGTTTCGGTGAAGCGCACGACCTTGAGCGTCTGCCAGGACAGATCGGGCGGGTTCTGGTGGGAGCCGGTGTTTTCCGTCGGCTCCACGGGCTTGTTCTTCCACTGCTTGCAGGCCACCTGGCAGCCGCGGCAGCCGGTGCAGCGCGACAGGTCCACGAAGAAGGTCTTTCCGTTCATGGCATCGCTCCTTTAGGCCTTTTTCACGTTGACCATGAAGGCCTTGGTCTCGGGGATGCCCGTGTTGGGATCGCCGACGGACGGGCACAGGATGTTGGCCGAATCGCCGCCCTGCTTGGGCCAGGTCCAGCCGTAGTGCCAGGGGATGCCGACTTGGTGCACCGTATGCCCCATGACCGTGAAGGGCTTCACGCGCTCGGTGACGATGGCCTTGGCCCAAAGCGAGCCGCGCGTGCTTTCCATGATGACCTTCTCGCCGTTTTTGATGCCGCGCATCTCGGCCAGTTCGGGACTCATCTCGCAGAACATCTGCGGCTCGGCCTCGAGCAGCCAGGGCGAGTTGCGGGTCATGACGCCGGTCTGCCAGTGCTCGGTCACCCGGTAGGTGGAGCACACGAAGGGATAGCGGGGATCGCAGGCCGCGTGCACCTCGGTCGCGCCCTCGAAGGTGAGCGCCGTGGGGTTGCTCAGCTGCTTGGAGAAAGGATGCTCGCCCACGGGGCATTCCAGAGGCTCGTAGTGCTCCGGGAAGGGGCCGTCGTTGCGGCCCGGTCCGAAGAGCAGGCCCATGCCCTCGGTGGTCATGATGAAGGGGTACTTGCCGGCCTTGGCGTCGGCCATGGGCGGCCAGGGACCGTCGGGCACGTCGCCTACCCATTTGCCGTCCACCCATTCGATGACCGGCTTTTGCGGCTGGTAGGGCTTGCCTTGCGGATCGACCGAGGCGCGGTTGTAGAGGATGCGGCGGTTGACGGGCCAGCACCAGCTCCAGCCGGGATACAGGCCGATGGCGGCCTGCATGGGCGTCTGCGTCTTGTCGCGGCGGGCGGCCATGTTCTTGTCGGTATAGGAGCCGCAGTAGACCCAGGTGCCGGACGAGGTGGAGCCGTCGGTCTGGAGCAGGGCGAAACCGGGCACCGGGTCGCCGGGCTTGAAGGTCTTGTCCGCGTCCCCCACCTTGAGGGTCTTCTCCTTGAGGAAGACGCCGTTGATGCGCTTGGCCACCTTGTGCGGGTCGAAGGCGTGATGCGTGGCCACGTCCCAGTCGAGGTTCCTGATGGGATCGGGGAACGCCCCGCCCTCCTTGGCGTAGAGCGCCCGGATCTTCTCGAAGAGCTCGTAGATGATGTCGCCGTCGGGCTTGGTGTCGCCGGAAGGCTTCTGGGCGGCGTAGCGCCACTGCATCCAGCGGCCGGAGTTGGAGATGGAGCCTTCCTTTTCAAAGGACACGGCGCAGGGCAGGAAGAAGACCTCGGTCTTGACCTTCTTCGGGTCCATGCCCGGGCCTTTCCAGAAGGAGCCGGTCTCGGTCTCGAAGATGTTGACCGTGACCATCCAGTCGAGCTTGGTCATGGCCTCGCGGGTCTTGTTGGCGTTGGCCGTGCTGGCGGCCGGGTTCTGGCCCCAGGCGAAAAAGCCCTTGAACGCGCCCTTGAGCATGACGTCGAAGAGCGTGAGCCACGAGTAGTCCTTGCCCGGTTCGAGCTTGGGCAGGTAGCCGTAGCCGGTTTCCAGGTCCTGCTCCGGATAGAGCGACTTGACGAAGCTGGCCATGTACTTGGGCCGGTTGCCCCACCAGTTGGCGCTTTGCGGGTCCTTGGCGGCCGGGGTGTTCTTCTCGTTGTACTCGGCCAGGGTCTGCATGGCCGCGGACGGCGTGGGGATGTAGCCGGGCAGGATGTGGAAGAGCAGGCCCTGGTCCGTGGACCCCTGGACGTTGGCCTCGCCGCGCAGGGCGTTGATGCCGCCGCCGGCCACGCCCATGTTGCCGAGAAGCAGCTGCACGATGGACATGGCCCGGATGTTCTGCACGCCGACCGTGTGCTGGGTCTGGCCCATGGCGTAGAGCATGGTGCCGGACTTCTCCGGTTTGCCCGTGGCGGCGTAGGTCTGGTAGACCAGCTGCAGGTCGGCCTCGGGCGTGCCGCTGATTTCGGAGACCGCCGGCATGGTGTAGCGGTCGTAGTGCTTGCGCATGAGCTGGAACACGCAGCGGGGATCACGCAGGGTCGGGTCTTTCCTGATCTGCCCGTCGGCGTCCCTGGCGAAGGACCAGGAGGACTTGTCGTAGGCCTTCTTGGCGGCGTCGTAGCCGGAGAACAGGCCGTCCTTGAAGTCGTAGGCGTCGCCGACAATGAACGAGGCGTTGGTGTAGTTGACGACGTAATCCTTGAAATACAGATTGTTGGCCAGGATGTACCGGATCATCCCGCCCAGGAAGGCGATGTCCGAGCCCGAGCGCAGCCGGGCGAAGACATCGGCGTGGGCCGAGGTGCGCGTGTAGCGCGGGTCGACGTGGATGATCTTGGCGCCCTTGTCCTTGGCCCGAAGCGCCCACTTGAACGAGATGGGATGGTTCTCGGCGGCGTTGCTGCCCATGATCAGGATGCAATCCGCATTGGCGATGTCGATCCAATGGTTGGTCATCGCCCCGCGTCCGAACGACTCTGCCAGAGCCGCTACAGTGGCGCTGTGTCAGATACGGGCCTGGTGCTCGATGTATGTCAATCCCATGGCCCGGAGCATGGCCTGGTAGATCCAGCATTCCTCGTTGTCCATGGCCGCCGAGCCCACCGAGGCGACGCCCTCGCAGCGGTTGACCGTGCGTCCCTTGGCGTCCTTGGCCGTGAAGCTCGCGTCGCGGGCGTCCTTGACCTTGCGGGCGATGCGGTCAAGCGCCCAGTCCCAGCTCTTCTCTTCCCAGTTCTCGGCGTAGGGGGCGCGGTACAGCACCTTGTAGATGCGGCGGTCGTTTTTCCCGAGCTGGAAGTGGGACGCGCCCTTGGGGCAAAGCGACCCTTCGCTGATGGGATGGTCCGGATCGCCCTCGATGTTGACCACCTTGCCCTCGCCGTTCTTGTCCGTGCTGGCGATCAGGCCGCAGCCGACCGAGCAGTAGCAGCACACCGAGGTGGTCTGCTTGGTGAATTTGAGCTTGTCGGCCTGCTCCAGCGCCTGGGCCTTGGCCTGGCGCAGGTCGAAGCCGAGCCCGCCGAACGCGGCCACGGCCGAGGTCGCGCCCGCGATTTTCAGGAACTCCCGCCGGTTCCATTCCATGATCCGTCTCCTTCGCCGCAAGGCGTGCCGCTTGCCCTTCCTGGCACCGGAAGAGCCTGCCGCTTTCTTATGCTAAATTTAGCATAAGTTAAAAATAACATAGACTTCCGCAATGAGAGTCACTCATTACCTAAAAAACGGGTGGGCCATGGTCAAAAAAAAAAGAATTACTCAAGATCTGGCACGAAGGCGCAGATATTGGAGAGTAAAATCGGCAGGATGTCGACGTCGCGGTTGTTGTAGCGGAATTCCAGCTCCTTGAGGTAGAGCGGGAATTTCCGGGCCGTGACCCCGTGGAAGCGGACCAGCCGGTCCCGGGCGTAGGCCCAGAAGCCCTCCTGGCGCGGGGCCACGGCGGGAATCCGGCCCGCCACCTCGACGAAGCGGCGGGTGAGCACCTCCGCGCCGCAGGTCACGAGCGTCTGGTAGCGCTGGTAGCGGTCGGAGAAGACGATGGCTCCCAGGCGGGAAAGCGGCAGGGAGAAGTGCAGGTTGAAGTGCAGGATGTCCTCGGGGGTCATGTCGGGCAGGTAGTCCACGAAGACCATGTCGCCCCGCTCCAGGATGCCGAAGACCGGGGCCCGGGCCAGGGGGGCGTCGGCGGACACGGGGCGCAGGGTCTTGCCGGAAAAGCCCAGCTCGCGCCCGAGCGGGCCGCGCAGGATGGCCAGTCCGTCGAAGCTGCCGGCCAGGATGGCCAGCCGGATGAGCGTGGCGGCCTTGTAGGCGGTGTTGTAGGCCACGCCCAGGGCGGCGGCCATGGCGTGGACCGTCTCCTCGGCGGCGAAAAGGTCGAGCAGGCGCAGCCACTGCCGGGGGGTCAGCCCGGCCAGGCCGGCGAAGCGGCCGGTCAGGACGTGGAAGGTGTAGCGGCAGGCGGCGCAACGCACCCGGCCCTCGGCCAGGGCGTAGGCCTTTTCCTGGCCGCAACGGGGGCATGGGGTGCGCCCGCCGGGCCAGCACTGCCGCTCGAACCCCTTGCGCGCGGCGGCGTCGGTCTTGGCGAGTCGCCTGACGTCCAGGGCCATGGCCGGCGACGGACTCAGCCGCCGATGGCCGACATGTCCCGGGCCTCGGGGACCGAGCCGGGGTTTAAGACTTCATACCCCAGGGGCTTGTCGCGAAGGGCCAGGCCGATGACCCGCCGCACGTACGGCAGGCCGAGCCGGGGATTGCGCAGCAGCGTGCGCAGCTTGAACTCCCGCTCGGAAAAAAGGCAGGTGCGCAGCTTGCCGTCGGCGGTGATGCGAAGGCGATTGCAGGAATCGCAGAAGTGCTCGCTTAGGGGGGAGATGACGCCGAAGCGGCCGAGCCCGCCCTCGATGCGGTGCATCCGGGCCGGCCCGCCGGTCTCGTGGGAATTGGCTTCGGGCGTCAGTGCGGCGCTTTGCCGGGCCAGTTCCAGGACCTCCTGGGCGGAAATGTAGTTTTCCGGCTTCCAGAGGTTGCCGTCGCCCATGGGCATGAATTCGATGAAGCGCACGTCGAGGGGAAAGCTTGCGGCCAAGCGCACGAAGTCGCCGATCTCGTCGGTGTTGACGCCGCGAAGGGCCACGGCGTTGACCTTGACCCGAAGGCCGGCGGCCAGGCTCTCGTCGATGGCCTTTCGCACCGCGTCCAGGCGGTCGCTGCCCGTGATGCGGGCGAACTTCCCGGGATCGAGGCTGTCGCAGGAGATGTTGACGGCCGAGACGCCGAGCGCCGCCAGGGCGGCCGGCTTGCCGGCCAGCAGGGTGGCGTTGGTGGTCAGGCGCAGGTCCAGGTCCGGATGGCGGCCCATGAGGGATTCGATGAACCCCATGAGGTCGCGCCGGGCGAAGGGTTCGCCGCCGGTCAGGCGCACCTTGGTGATGCCCAGCCCGTGGGCCAGGGAGACCAAGTCGAGCATCTCCTCGTAGCGCAGGATGTCCGGATGGGGGATGAACGGCACCTTGTCCTTGGGCCGGCAGTACATGCAGGAGAGGTTGCAGCGGTCGGTGACCGAAAGGCGCAGATAGCTGACCTCCCTGCCCCGTCCGTCGCGAAGACGCGTCTTCTCGGCAGTCATGCCCCGGCCTCCATGCCCCGGGCCAGTTGGAGGTCCGGCGGCGAATTGACGTTGAAAAAGGCCCGCGCCACGTTCCGGTCGCTTTTGTCGTAATCGACGTGGCAACGCAACTCCTCGGGAAAGATGGCGGACAGACGCCGCTGGCCCAGGGCCAGGCAGCGGCGCAGGACCGGCGCGCCGGCGGGATCGTAAACGGCGACCAGGGACTCGACGTAGCCCGTGTCGCTGATGCGGTAGGCGGTCATGAGCGCCCCGGCCGGCCGGGCGCGCCAGGCGGCCAGGAGCCGCTCCAGGGTCGGCTCGTCGAGAAACGGCAGGTCGCAGGAGACCGTCAGGCACGGCCTCCCCGTGGCCTCGAGCGCGGTGAGCACGCCCCCGGCCGGCCCCTGGCCGGGCAGGACGTCGGGCAGCCAGGGAGCCGCGACGCCGAAGGGGGCCGGATCGCGGCCCGCGACGAAGAGCTCGCCCACGACGTTGCGCACGACCGAAGCCACCCGGGCGAACATGGGCTGGCCGAAAAAGGAGAGCCAGGCTTTGTCCCGACCCATGCGGCTCGATTTGCCGCCGGCCAGGATGAGGCCAAGGGGCGTCTCCCCGGCCGGGTTCACGCCGCCACCCTGCCGGCGGCGTCGGTGAAGACCGTGAAGCGCGATTCGGCGTCCCGGGCGAAGCCGACCAGGGTGACGCCGGCGGCCGCGGCCGCGTCCACGGCCGCGCCGGTCACGGCCGAACGGCTGACCACCATGCGAAACCCGGCCCGCAGGGCCTTGCCCATCATCGAGGCCGTGACCCGGCAGGACAGGAAGAGCACGCGTTCCGCCAGGACCACGCCCTGGCGCACGCCGAAGCCGGCCAGCCGGTCCAGGCAGTTGTGCCGGCCGATGTCCTCGGTCCGGGCCAGGAACTCGTCCCGGCGCGGGTCGTAGAGCCCGGCCCGGTGGAAGCAGCCGGTGTCGTCCCACAGCCCCGGCGCGCCGATGAAGCGGGTGACGAGGGCAAGCAGGCGCGGCGCGGCGATGGGTCCCGGCAGGGCCGCGTCGGCGGCCGGGCGCGTGTCCGGCGCGACGCCGAGGTCGAAGGAAAGGTCTTCGGCCCGCCGCACCACGGGCACGAGCCCCGGCGGCAGCATGTCCAGGGCGGCGTGGCCCAGCGCCAGGCCCTCGGGATCGATGGGCGCGGAAAAAAGCTCCCGCTCGCCGTACCCGTCCAGGCGCAGGCGCACGCGGATCTCCACGGCCACTTCGTCCGCAAACGGGGCCATGACGCCGTTTTTGAAACGCCGGCAGGCGATTTCGCGGGTGATCGCGTCGTCCATTCAAAACCCCCAGGCCGACAGCACCGGGCGCGCGTAGCCCTGGTCGCGGGCGGCAAGGTCCAGGGTCAGGGACTCCAGGTCGTCGAGGACCGGCACGCTCGGCCGGTCCATCTCCCGGAAGTCGGCGGTCTTGATGTAGCTTTTGCAGCGCAGGCAGACGTGGACGGCGTAGCCGGGCACGTCCGGAGCGGTGAAGACCTCGAGCATCTTGTGGTCCTCCTCGCCGCAGTAGGGGCACATGAGCCGCTTGGCCCGGTATTCCAGCTGGCAAAACGAGCACGTCAGATGCCGGGCCCCGACCTTGCCCACCAGCCGGGCCATGAGCGGCGGGCTGGCGCAGACCGGGCACTGGCCGAAGTTCCAGGTGCGGTCCTCGGGAAAATGGGCGTAGGCGGCCTCGGCCACGGCGGCCAGGGTCGGAGTCAGGGCGGCCTGGACGAGAAACCCGAGCAGGCGCGGCGCGCTGGGCGTCTTTTGGCCGCAGGCGGCGAAAAAGGCGTCGTCGCCTTCCACGAAGCGCGAAAAGGCCGTGTCCAGGTCCAGGGAGCCGGCCTCGCGGTCGGCGCGGACCACGGCCATGGCCTCGGCCAGATGGGGTTCGCTTTCCGTGACCAGCCGCGACAGTTCGTCGAACAGGACCGTGGCCCGGCCCGTGTCCAGGGGAAAGGCGTGGCGGGGCAGCATGGGCGCGCCGCGCAGCACCCGCTCGACGTCCTCCAGGTCCGAGGCGTCCACGACGACCGTCTCGGCGGCCCGGGCTTCGAGCTGCGCCCGGGCCGTAGCCGCGACGAGGGCCAGCATGGGCGCGGGCAGCACGGCGGCGCGCGCGATGTCGGCGAGTTTCTTCTCCAGCAGCCGGCTTGCGGCGGCATGATCGAAAGCCATTCGGTCTCCTTGTCGGCCCGGCCGGAAACTGAGGCGTTGCCGGGCTCACGGTGACATTATGGCGACGGGACGGGGAATGGCAAGGGGCGGTCCGCCCAAACCCCTGTCCGCCTTTCTGTCCCCCTACCCCACGGACAAAAAGCGCCCGGAGCGCATCCGCCGGGACATCCGGGGGATGTGAGCCGCCCGGCAAAAAGCCCGGGAAGCCCCCTCTTCCGCCCTTGAAGCGCGCCGCCTTCGCCGCAAGCGCGGCGGCATTGCCATGATTTTCCGGGCAGGGTAACGTTCGCGTCAAAGCACCGGCGCGCCAGACCCGGCCCGAACGGTCCGGCGCGGCGACGGCCCAGGGATTCTCTCGAGTCCGCCCCTTCGACGTTTTGAGGCAGGCGACAAGGAGAACCGCATGTCCGCCGAAACCGTCTCCCGTTGCCCCGGCTGCGGCGTGGTCTTCAGCGCCCGCGACATCGAGGGCATGTCCTGTTGCCCGGTCTGTTCGCTGCCCTTCGCGGCGCGGCCTTCCCGTCCCGACCGCCCTGCGGCCACGGGACCGCTACGCGGCGTCCATACGGCCCAGGCCTTCGTCGATCCGGCCACGGGGCGCGTGGTGCGCTTCGAAAACGCCTGGCTGGGGACGCTTTGCTTCGGACCGCTCTATTTCGCCTGGCGCGGGGCCTGGTTGCTTGCCTTCATGGGCCTTTTCGCCGTCGCGCTCACGGCCGGGCTGGCCTGGCTCGTCTATCCCTTTTTCGCCGCCCGTCTGCTGCGCCGCCACTACCTGCGCCGGGGGTTCGACCCGGTCTGACGACGCCCGGCGGCCCTGGCCGGGCTCAGGCGGACTCGGAGGGCAGGGGCCGCCCCCCGGCCGGCCAGCCCGGGCCCAAGCGGAAGAGCAGCAAGGCGAACACCGCGCCGAGGGTGTCGGCCAGCATGTCCTTCTGGGCGTCCCAGACGTCGCCCTGACTGCCCAGGAACTCCACGCCGGCCTCGCCGCCTTCCAGCACGGCGTAGGCCCATTCGATGATCTCGTAGGCGCAGGCCACGGCCATGATGGCGGTCAGGCCGAAGAGCACGGCCGCCACGGGATGGGCCCAGCGCTTGCGGACGAGCAGTTCGGCCAGGGCATAGGCGTAGAAGCCCACGGAGAAATGGGCCACCCGGTCGAAATGGTTGCGCGAGAAGCCGAAGAGGTCGGTCACGAAGCCGAAGGGCACGTTGGCGAAGGTGTAGTGGCCGCCTATGGCGTGCAGGAAGAGCCACACGGCCATGAGGGCGTAGGCCGCGTCGCTGAAGCGGAAGCGGCGGAAGGTCGCGGCCAGCAGCGCGAAGACGGCCATGACCGGGATGTTCTCGGCCCACCACACCTCCCGGGAAGCGGGTTCGACGCCGAGCCAGATGAAAAAGAAGACGAAGATCGCGGCCAGTATGGCCGGAAAGCAGCTGCTTGGGCGCTCAGCCATGACGGTTCCCTCCCGGCGGCCTTCGCCGCGGGCGGCCGCGCCGCCGGGCCAGGCGCGGGCGCATGCGGCCTGCCCCAAAATACGGCAGTTTTTTTTGGAAAACCATACCCGCTGCTGCATGGTGTCCATGGCATGCGCACGTCCGGCGCGGACGCGACGCGAGCCCATTTCGAGCCTGGCGCCATGGGCGTCGCGCCTGCGGCCGCCCGGCCGATGCAACGGGCCAGGCCTGCTTGCCCCAGGGGCGCGAATGTGAAAGGCAGGGAAATCACGGGACCGCAACCCCAACCGGAGCATGGACATGGAAATCCGAAAGGCCGGCAGCCAGGCCTCCGTCGTCGGCACGGACGAACGTTATACCGGCGCGGTGCGCATCGACCCGCTGTTTTCCGAACCGCTTTCCCCGTCGCGCGTCACGAGCAGCGTCGTGACCTTCGAGCCCGGCGCGCGCACGCGGTGGCATGTCCATCCGCTGGGGCAGACCCTTTTCGTCACGGCAGGCTGCGGCCGCGTGCAGCGCCCGGGCGGCCCGGCCGAGGCCATCCGCCCGGGGGACGTGGTCAGAATCGCGCCCGGCGAACGGCATTGGCACGGCGCGTCGCCGACCACGGCCATGGCGCACGTCGCGGTCCAGGAGGCCCTCGACGGCAGCACCGCCGCGTGGCTGGAACCGGTCAGCGAGGCGGAGTATCTGGCGGAGGTCGAATAGGGAAGCATCCGCCAAGCTCGCCAGGAAACCACGGAAAATAACGGGAGGAGCGCCGCCCTCCTCTTGAAGCCAGGGGCCGCGCACCTCGTGCGGCCCCTGGTTTCGTTTTTCGGACCGTCGGTCCATCGCCTCGCCTAGATTTTCGCGAACGCCATGCCTTTCATGGCCGATAGTTGTATTTTCTTCACCAGCCAGGTCTTGAGGATTTGCGCCAGGCAGGCATAACAGAAGACAATGATGCCCAGCATCCACCAGTAGCCATGCGGCGGCCGCACCAACCCCAGCCCCTCCGCGAAAGGCGAAAAAGGAAACCAGATGCCCACGGCGCAAATGGCCAGGGTCGTGGCCGTGAGGGCAAGGCTCGCCCGGCTCTGGAACAAGGGGAGCTTGTCCGTCCGTATGACGTGCACGATCAGGGTCTGCGACAGCAAGGATTCGACGAACCAGCCCGTCTGAAAAAGGGTGGGATTGTCCCAACAGTTGAACACATAGAGCATGACGAAAAATGTGGCGTAATCGAATATGGAGCTGATCGGCCCCAAATAGAGAATGTACTTCTTGATGTCCTCGATGCGCCAGCGGCGCGGCTGCTTCAGGTAATCCTCGTCGACGTTGTCCGTGGGAATCGCCGTCTGGGAGAAGTCGTACATCAGGTTATTGACCAGTATCTGGATCGGCAGCATGGGCAGGAACGGGAGAAAGGCGCTCGCGCCGAGCACGCTGAACATGTTGCCGAAATTCGAACTGGCCCCCATCCTGATGTATTTCGTGATGTTGCTGAAGACCTTGCGCCCTTCGTGCAGGCCTTTTTCGAGCACGAGCAGGCTTTTTTCGAGCAGGATGATGTCCGCCGACTCCTTGGCCACGTCCACGGCCGAGTCCACGGAGATGCCGACGTCCGCGGCGCGAAGGGCCGGGGCGTCGTTGATGCCGTCGCCCAGGAAGCCGACCACATGGCCGTTTTTCCGTAGCGCCGAGACGATCCGCTCCTTCTGCATGGGATCGAGCTTGGCGAAGACGTCGTAGCGCTCCACCGTCGCGGCGAGTTCCTCGTCGCTTTGCGAGTCGATCTCCTCGGACGTGACGATGTGACCGTGGTCGTCCAGCCCCACCTGGCGGCAGATATTGGCCGTGACGACGGCGTTGTCGCCCGTGAGGATCTTGGGGGCGATCCCCATGTCGACCATGATCCGCAGGGCCTCGGCCGCGCTTTCCTTGGGCGGGTCGAGGAAGCCGAGATACCCCTTGAAGACCAGATCGTCTTCATCCTCCACGCCGAAGACGCTCCTCCCGGGATCGACTTCCTTGTAGGCCAGTCCCACCACCCTGAAGCCGTCCTCGTTGAGTTCCGTCACCAGACGCTTGCGGTTGGCCAAGTGCTTTTCGTCGAGGGCCTTGCGCACACCGTCCTTCAGGTACCAGGCGCTGTGATCGAAGACCTCTTCCGCCGCGCCCTTGCAGATGAGAAGAGCCCTGCCCGTTTCGGTATCCCTGACGACCACGCTCATGCGACGGCGCTTGAAGTCGAAGGGAATCTCGTCGATCTTGACGTACTTCGACGTATCGATGTCGTGCGCCCTGGCTTCCTCGAGCACCGCGTCGTCGATGGCGCTTTTGAGCCCCGTCTGGAACAGGCTGTTGAGGGCCGCATACTCCATGACGCTGTCATCCTCCTCGCCGCGCGCATTGAGGTGAAGCTGCAGGATGATCTTGTCCCGGGTCAGGGTGCCGGTCTTGTCCGTGCACAGCACGTCGATGGCCCCGAAGTTCTGGATGGCGTCGAGTCGCTTGACGACGACCTTTTCCCTGGACATGGCCAAGGCGCCCTTGGAAAGGCATACGGTCACGACCATGGGCAGCATCTCCGGAGTCAGCCCCACGGCCACGGCCAGGGCGAACATGAAGGCCTCGTACCAATCGTTCCTGAAAAAGCCGTTGAGGCAAAAGACGAAGGGCACCATGAACATCATGAATCGCAACATGAGCATGGTGAATTTCTTGATGCCCTTGTCGAAATCCGTCTCGACCCGCTTTTGGCCGAGCTTCGCGACGATGCCGCCGAAATAGGTCTTCGCCCCCGTGGCCATGACCAGGGCCAGGCCCGAGCCGGATTCCACGTTGGTCCCCATGAAGCACAGGCCTGGATCGTCCAGCCTCAGGACATCGCGGTGTCGGTCGGGCTCGTCCGCGGCCGACTTTTCGACCGGCATGGCCTCGCCGGTCAGCGTGGCCTGGTTGACGTACAAGTCCTTGGCCTTGAGCAGCTGCATGTCGGCCGGCACCATGTCGCCCGCCGCCAGCTTCACCACGTCGCCCGGCACGACTTCGGCCAGGGGCACTTCCCGGTGGGCGCCGTCGCGCAGGACCGTGGCCGTGGTGCGGACCATGGCCTTGAGCTGGACCACGGCCGCGTCCGCCTTCGATTCCTGGACGACTTTGAGGGCCACGCCGATGACGGCCATGAAAACGATGACCACGGCCGAGCGGATGTCTTCCGTGAGAGAGGAGATCGTGCCGAGGGCCAGCAGCAGGACGACCAGCGGGTTCCTGACGGCGTCCCACAGCCGGGTCCCGAAGGTGATCCGCTTGTCGCCATGGGTCTGGTTCGGTCCGAAGCGTTCGAGCCGTTCGGCCGCCTCCTCACCGGTCAGGCCGAGGAGCGCCGGCTTTGCGTCTTCATCGGGAGCGGGCAGGCTCCCGGCCATTTCGGCGATCTGCGCCCAGAGGGATTCGAGATGCCTGTAGAGCTCCAGCGGAGCGATCTTCCCCTTTCCGGCCATGGAGGCCAGGGCATGGGCCTGTTGCGCGAAATGCTCGACCTGCTGGGTGAACTCCTGCGCCGGGCTCAGGAGCAGGCCCGCCTCGTCCGGATTTCCACGGGGCGCGCTCTGTGCCTTCGTGATTTCGCAATGCTTCTCGAACATACGCTCCTCCCTCGTCTTCACGGCATCGCCGGGGCGAGCCGATCACGAGTTGGGGTGAACAGGGCATCCTCGCGCACAAGATCGCGGTCGTGCCGACGCGCGGAGAGAAACCAAAAGCCGGTTTCATCGCCTTGTGCAAAAGGCGGCCATGCGACTGCAAAGTCGCATGGCGTACCCCGAAAAAACGGAGGAGAGCATTCGCCGCGAAAACGGCGCAAAGAAAAACCGCCCTCGCCCCCGTCTGCATCCGCCATGGCATGCGAAGACGGCAGTGGGCGAGAAGCGACAACGTACGAGGGCTATCGTCTCGGCAAAGCGGCCTTCACATGACTTGAAGGTTGTGTTTTCCGACTACTAGGGAGTGGATCTTCGCTTCTGTTCATGGTGTCCTGCCTGTTGTTGGTGTTGCCCCTGGGAAACCAAAAAGCCCTTTCCCCGGCAGCGGGGAAAGGGCCTGACATGCGTGTCGCCCAGACGCGCCCCGACGGGCGGCCCGAGGTCCTGTCCCCACTGGTCCAAGCTTCAGCACCGCGCACCGTAAGAGGCATCGCCTCAGCCACCTTGGGCAAACCCTTAATCCGGGAGTGCCTGTTCTACCCTGACGGCGTCTTTCGATGCCGGCAGGGCAATGGCCTGTGTGTCGCGCGGGAGCCTCGCCTTCCGAGGATGTCGCAAAGGCCACCGGGGTCCGGCAACCTCTCGGATGGGGGTCTAGGCCTGCCTCCAGGCGCTGTCAACTTTCATTTCGGAACGACGCGAATTCCTCCGTTCCACGACAGCATCCCCTTTTCAGTCGTCCGAAGAAACGCAAAATGGGTTGCCGCAATCCTGCGGCAACCCATTGGCCTCGTGCTGGTACCGGGAGGGGGACTCGAACCCCCAAGGCCTTGCGACCGGTGGATTTTGAGTCCGATTGGAAGTGGTTTCTTGTGCGAACTTGAGCGGACTTGACAGAACCAACGCGTTGACTTTGTTGGGGCTCTTGGTGTCTAGTCCGAACCTGTCTGAACCGTGGAGAACAGAAAAGGTGGGACAGGGGTGGGACAGATGGGACTGCGGTGGGTCAAGACGCAATACCCGGGCGTGCGGATGCGGGTGAACGACGAGAAGGACAGGCAAGACCCGTATTATACCATTCGGTACAAGCATCAAGGGAAACTCACCGAGGAGAAGCTCGGGCGGGCCAGCGAGGGCTGGACGGCGAGGAAGGCGGCAGCGCAGCTCGCCAGGATTCGCGAGGCGTTGACCACGGGCGTCGGACCGCAGTCCTTGGCCGAGTCCCGGGCCCTGCGCACGCGGGCCGCGCAGGCGCAGGCCAGGGAAGCGTCGCGTGACCGCGTCGCCCGCATAGCCTTTTGCGAGGTGGCCCTTGACTGGTACATGCCGCACGCCAAACGCACGAAGCGCTCGTGGGACGACGACTTGAGCCGGCTTGAATGCCACGTGTTGCCCGCTCTCGGAAACCTGCCCTTGCGCGACGTCCGCAAGGAAGACGTCGAGACCATGCTGGATGCAGCGTCGCGCAAGGTCGCGCCGGCCACGACGCACCAATGCCTGGCCCTGACGCGTCGCATCTACAATTTCTCGCTCAATCTCACGATCCACGGAGCCCCGGCGTTCTCGGGGCGCAACCCCTGCGACAACGTCGTGGTGCGTCGCGCGGACAACGCGCGGCTGCGCTTCCTGACCAGGGAGGAGACCGAGCGGCTCATCGAGGCCGCACAGGGCTTCGGCCACGGCCTGGCCATGCACGACATGATCGTGCTGTCGCTCAACACGGGCATGCGACTGGGGGAAATCCAGCGGCTGCGGCGGCCAGACGTGGACATGGCCCACGGCATCATCCACATCCTGGACCGCAAGGGGAAGCCAGGGGGCGTGGCCTACGTCAACGATCGGAGCCGGTACGTGCTCGAACGCCGTCTTGTCGACGTCGGCCCCGGCGGCCTGGTCTTCACCCCGCCGTGCGGCGGCCGCGTGCGCGAGAACATCTCCCAGGGCTTCAAGGAGCTGGCGGACCGGATCGGCCTTAACGACGGCGTCGAAGACCCGCGCCAGCGCGTGGTGTTCCACACCCTGCGGCACACGTTCGCCTCGTGGCTGGCCATCGCCGGGACGGACATTTATCAGATCAAGGATCTGATGCGGCACAAGACCATTACGATGACCATGCGGTATTCCCGCATCCGTTCCGGCCGCTTGGTGAGGAGAATGAACTCGTGCTGGGGGCACATAGCCATCACCGCAAACACCCGGTCCAGAAAATCATACGGCACGGCAGGATGAAACAAGTCGGTCAAACTCCCGATGAATATCCGGCGCGGCTCGCGCCATTTCAGCGCCTGCATCATCCTCCCCGGGAACAGGTTGATTTTTCCCGTCCACTTGCCGTCCTTGTGCGTCCCCTCGGTCAGGGCCCCGAGCCTGCCCGCCATCCTGGCCGCGTAACAGTGGTCGCAGGCCGGAGAGACCGGTGAGCAGCCATAGGCCGGGTTGATGGTGGCGTCGCACCACTCTATGCGGCTCTTGTCGCTCATGCGGCCTCCTCGACGCTGACGTAGGCGTCCATTGCGGTGACGAAGGGCATGACGACGCCGACGTAGCCCGGGCGGACGTGGCCGACCTCGTCCAGGGCGTGGACGCCGACAGGCGAACGCTGGCCGGTCAGGGTCAGGCGAACGCGAGGGGACGGGGCCCGGCGCAGGAAACGGCCGAACTCCACGCCCGGGATCAACAGGCGCACAGGCTCGGGCAGGGCCGCCTCGGAAAGCGGCTCGATGCCGCGCGCGCCGTCCAGGCACAGCCAGGCCCCGGCCGGGCCGACCTCCAGGCACATCTTCTTGTCGCCCTCGGCCAGGTACAGCGAGAGCCGTTCGGCGGCGGCCAGAAAGGACTCGGTCTCCACGTCCAGCGTCGGCGCGTGGCCGGCCAGATGTTCCAGCAGCCGGTCCGTGGGCATGAACTCGCCGCGCCGTACCGGCACGCTCCAGCGCGTGCCCGCGCCGGCGAAGTGCAGGCGCTTTTCGGTCACGCCCACGAGTTCGGCCGTCTCGATCCACTTGTGCAGCCCGTACAGGCGTCGGGCGTCCGTCCCGCAAGGTACGTCGAAGATGCCGGCCCAGGCCGTGGCCGGCTCGGCCGGGGCCGCGCCGGGAGTGGGCAGGGCCAGGCGCACGAACTCCGGACCGCAGAAGGCCTCGATACGCAAGCCGTCGCGGCCGGGCGTGAACCGGATCTGGTCCATGGGGTGCTCGTCGCCGGCCGAGGGCGCGACGGCGGCCACGGCCGCGGCGAACCGCTTGCCGTCCAGGGGCCGCATGTCCTCACGGAAAAGCGGTTCGACCTGCGGCCGGTATTTGACGTCCTTGACGGCCAGGTGCGCGCGCGACCGGCCGGCCTTGATCGAAAGCCTGTCCCCGGCCGCGTCCAGCGACAGGGTGACCGGGCCCTCGGGCAGGCGGCCGGCGAGTTCCAGGAACTTGCGGCCGGCCACGCCGCAGGCGATTTCGCCGGTCGGGATCGCGCCGGGCGCGACGCCGACCACGTCCACGGCCTCGTCGCTGCCCTGGATGCGCAACCCGTTCTCGGCGGCCGAGAGCCAGACGCAATTGCGGGGGTTGAGCTCGATGCGTTCGCGCCCCTTGGCCTTGACCATGGCCTGGACCACGGCCGCCGGCCGCGCCAGGGCGGCGAGGAGATCGGCACGGGGCAAGGTGAGGGAGGGCTGGCTCACAACTGCACCCCCGTTTCCCGGGCCAGGACGCCGAGCTGGTCGAGGCGGTCCAGGGCGTCGAGGCACTTTCGGGCGGCCTGGCGGGCGTCGGGATGGAGCGTCAGGCGATGCACGGTCATGAGGTCGCGCAATGCGTCTTCGGCCTGCTCGGCCTCGGCGAAGGCCTCGCCGCTGTCGCGGACCAGCTTCAAGGGGTCCCTGACGGACGCGGGACGCGGAACGACGGCTACGGCTTCCATGGTTCCCCTCCCCGGAGCCGGGACTCGCGGGCGACATCGAAGCGGGCGAGATAGTCGCGGAAGCCGTCCAGGCGGCGGCGGTCCACGACGACGCCGGCGAGGACCGCCAGGGCGGCCAGAATCCAGACCACGGCCATGATGACCCAGGGCGTGACGTCATGCAGCATCGGGGGCCCCTCCTTCGTCCCGGTCGCCGACCGGGAGCTGGCGTTGGCGGAAATCGGCCACAGGCGCGGCGGGCCGCCCGGCCGACACCACGCGCAGATGCCGGGTGCGGCGCACGGTGCGCACGCCCTGGACCGCGCCGAGCGCGCCCCGCAGGGCCTTGCGCTGGGACGTCCACAGGTCCGGGCTGGCCACGATGCGGGCCAGCAGCGCGTCGGCGTCCATGAGGTCGCGGTCAAGCGGCGAGCTCATGGCGCTCCCCTCCGTAGCAGGCCGGACAGGTCAGGCGGTAACCCGGATACTCCGGGGCCACGCGCCAGCCGGCCGCGATGTAGTCCGCCGCCGTGGCCAGGGAGGCGTCCCCGGGCCGGCGGCAGTGTTGGCAACGGACTTCGGACGCCGTCAGGCGCACCGTCTCGGGACGGCGGGCGAAATGGGCCATGACGGCGGCCATGTCGTAGTCCATGTCCGGCACGCGCTCGCCGTTGACGACGATGGTGCGGGCGGGGTCGAGGCGGATATCCAATCCAACGTCGGCGTCGATTTCGACCTCCGCAGCACACTCCGGGCATTTCGCTGGAAGGTCTGTGATATGATCCCGATCAGCCAGGTGGAAACTTCCGTCTATGAGGTTATCTACTCCCAAACGGCAATTGCATTCGGGGCACCTGCCGCCCGCCGCAACACCAATTCTTGCGTACACGATAGTCTCCCTCGAACATGTCGGGCATTCGAGCCGGCTTTTTTCGTCTCCGCGCATCAAACGGAAGGCGTCAAAGTCCTCAACCAGGGCGGCTGGCAAATCTCTCCCGCAGTACGGGCACGCGTATTCGCTCATTGCGCTTCTCCCCTTGCCGGCATCCACGCGCCCTCGATGGCGTAGGCAGCCTGCGCGTCGACACGGACGGAAACGTCCCGGTCGCAGCCGGGGCAAACGACGGATCGCAGATAATAATCCTCCAGACCGAGGAACGACCTTGAAACCTCCACATCCACCGGGGACAGTTCCCCGCCGCAGTACGGGCACGTGTATTCGCTCATCGTTCTCCCCTCCTCCGCTCGAGCAGCGCGAGCGGCACGGGTTGCTTGAGGCCGGCGCAGCGGGCGGACCAGCCGGCGTCGGTCCAGACGATGGCCATGACCCAGGTGAGCAGCCGTCCCAGCCAGGGGGCCGGCGCGCTCACGCGGTCGCCGGCGGAAAACGGCAACACGCCGGGCAGCGGCCGCCGCGACACGGCGGGGCCGGCGCGGCCGGCCAGGGA